>NZ_JBFOCV010000047.1:0-30873 GCF_040907975.1 Aeromonas sp. s10
ACTTCGTCCAGGTTGTTGACCCCCAAGGTGACCACCTGCTCGCTGGCATTGCCCGCCGCATCGGTCGCCACCACGGTGAAGCTGTAGCTTCCCTTGGTCTCGGAGTCCGGATTGCCAATCAGGGTCACGGCACCTGTGGCGGCATTGATGCTGAACAGCGCCGCATCCGCTCCCGCCTTCAGGCTGTAACTGGTGCTGCCAGTCGCGATGTCGCCGCTGTCGGTGCTGGTGACGGTGTAGACCACCTGCCCGGCACCGCTGTTTTCATTGATGGCACTGGCCGTCGCCCCCGAGGTGATGGTCGGCGCCACTTCGTCCAGGTTGTTGATGCCCAAGGTGACTACCTGCTCGCTGGCATTGCCCGCCGCATCGGTGGCCACCACGGTGAAGCTGTAGCTTCCCTTGGTCTCGTAGTCCGGATTGCCAATCAGGGTCACCGCGCCCGTGGCGGCATTGATGCTGAACAGCGCCGCGTCCGCTCCCGCCTTCAGGCTGTAGCTGGTGCTACCGGTCGAGATGTCGCCGCTGTCAGTGCTGGTCACGGTGTAAACCACCTGCCCGGCACCGCTGTTCTCATCGATGGCGCTGGCCGTGGTCCCCGAGGTGATGGTCGGGGCTGTGTCATCCAGGTTATTGACCCCCAAGGTAACCACCTGCTCGCTGGCGTTGCCCGCCGCATCGGTGGCCACCACGGTGAAGCTGTAGCTTCCCTTGACTTCGTAATCAGGATTGCCAATCAGGGTGACAACCCCCGTCACGGGGTTGATGCTGAAGGCTGCGTGATCACCCACCACTTTGAGGCTGTAAGTGACATCGCCCGCATCGCTTGCGACAGCGGTATACACGCTCTGCAAAGCACCGCTATTTTCCAAAATGGCAGCAGCCGTCGCGCTTGAGCTGAATTTGGGTGCGAAGGTATCAACCACCCCGGCAACGGCATCCGTCAAATTCTGCCCCGTTTGCGCTGACGTATATTCCCCGCCCTGGACGACAATCCCCTGCGCACTTTCTGTCAACGTCGCCTTGCCGTTGCTGACCTGCAACCCGGCAAGCAGATCCTCGATGGTTTTCTGGCTATTGCCACCGTTCTGACTATCGGCACCGGATAATGCTGCCAGTACGGCTCCATATATTTCGCCTGCGCTCAGGCCGTTGGCGCTATCAAAGGCGCCGCCATTGGTCGGCACTACCGTGGTGCCATGCAAACTCGGCAGACCAAACAGGTCGGCCACGGCATTGTTGATGTCGTTGACCATGGATTCGGCGGGCAAACTACCGGCAGCCGCATCTTGCACCTTGTGATAAGCCAGGGTGCTCAGAACGTTGAGATTGACGGTAACGGTAGAATTAGGCTGCGACACAACTTCCATCGCAAACAGCTCTGCATTCAGGTCTTTGCCTGCCTGGGTCGCTTCATCGAGATAGTCGGCGCTGGAGCCGGTGTTAACGACCCGGGCGATGACCACGCCAAGATAGCTGCCAACCGCGATTGAGAAGGTGCCATCCGGATTGACCTGCGCCTCTCCCAGCAGAGTGACACCGTCAGCCTGGTAAACCTCGACCCGCAGATCATTGCCAGCGACAACCGGGCCGCCCACTATGGTCCCCGCAACTCTGTTGACGACGCTGGCATCGGTACCACCATCACTATCGCCGCCTCCACTACTGCCAGCAGCCAGCGCGATCCCGCCAAGACCAAGTGCCCCCAACCCGACCGTGATGGGGGTGAAGAAATCACTATCAGAACTCCCCTGCCAGATGAGTTGCTCACCATTGGCAGCCGTCTCTATTACCGGGCTCTCACTCGTCACCGCGGCACCGTTCAAGGCCGAGCCATCCAGCTCCGCCTGGGGAATAAACGCAGTATCTGGTTCATCATAAAAATCGGTGAGTTCCACCAGAACGCCATCGTCACTGGATTCGATGATCAGCGAGCCGCCCTTGCGTTTGACGAACAAGCCATCTGGGGATTTGCCGGTCGAGGTGTCGATTAACGCGTACTTGGCGCCAGATTGAGCCGGAATGATGACAGCATCGGTAAGAGGTATTTGCCGCAGTGAGCCGTCAGCAAGGCGCTCTACAAGTTGCAATGACTGTTTAACGCCTGTTTTTGAAGCCATGTAGATCTCCCTATCCACTTGTATTTAAATGATATATTTATTAGGAATGACGGCCTGCGACAAAAGGCGACGGAGTCGATACTAGCAGACAAGTTGCAATCGAAGATAGCTGTCACTGACAGGCCCGCTACGGCTCAATCCAACCTGGGGTATATGCCAAAAACCACATAAAAATAGAGTCTTATGGCGGTAACACCCCCTCTTGCCATACCTTTGGAGCAGCACCCTCCCCTGGACCTGATGTCTAACATCCCCCTGTCGTTGCCACTCCCGGTGGCGGCACACCGTCATCTACCCTTGAAGGGCGCCGTCCGGCAGGACGGCCTTCCATTCGCCGAGACACAGAGAAGGACATCATGGGCAGCAAACGAAAATCCAGAACGGAAGAACCGGTCGTGGCCGAGGCGCAAAAGCCCCTTGGCAACAAGGCATACGAAAAGGCGCTGCGCCTCTTGCACGTGGAGCTGGTCAGGCTGCAGCAGTGGGTGGTGCACAAGGGGCTCAAGGTCTGCATCGTCTTCGAGGGGCGCGACGGGGCTGGAAAGGGGGGCACCATCAAGGCGATCACCGAGCGGGTCAGCCCCCGGGTCTTTCGGGTCGTCGCACTGCCCGCCCCCACGGAGCGGGAGAAAAGCCAGCTCTACTTCCAGCGCTACATCCCCCATCTGCCAGCGGCGGGGGAGATCGTCATCTTCGATCGCAGCTGGTACAACCGGGCCGGGGTGGAGCGCATCATGGGTTTTTGCAGCGAGGAGGCGAGCGACAAATTCCTAGCTGGCACCCCCATGGTGGAAAAAGCCCTGGTGGACTCTGGCATCATTCTGCTGAAGTACTGGCTGGAGGTGACCCCACAAGAGCAGGAGCGGCGGCTGCGTGATCGCATCGACGATGGCCGCAAGATCTGGAAGCTCTCCCCCATGGACATCAAGTCCTTCGATCGCTGGGATGACTACACCCGGGCGCGGGATGCCATGTTCATCGCCACCGACACCGCCTGGGCCCCCTGGTTCGTGGCCCACTCCGAGGACAAGAAACGGGTGCGCCTCAACATCATCTCCCACCTGCTGGCGCACATCCCCTACGAGGCGCTGCCGGCGGAGCCGGTGAAGCTGCCCAAGCGCAAGATAGGCAAAGTCAAACCATCGGATCACCCGCTTCGCATCGTGCCAGCCCTCTTCTAGCCAGAGGGGGGTGAGCCCTGGCTCACCCCCTTTCCCTTCCTGCCCCAAGGAACAACCGGCACCGCCGGTATCACCCAATGGCTTGTTGTTGCTCACGTTTTCCCGTTTGCCTCCCCTATACTTCAGCGACATTCAGGTCTGGCCGCTCGAGGAGGTCCCATGTTGCGACTGTTTGCCCTGCTGCTTGTCTGCCTGGTGCTCCCGGTGCGGGCACTGACCCTGACCCCGGTGGCGGGGGAGCTACGCTACCCCTGGGGGCTCGCCTTCCTGCCGGATGGCGGCTACCTCGTCAGCGAGCGCCCTGGGCGCCTGCTGCGCATCGATGCGGGCGGCAACCGCCATGTGGTCTCCGGCCTGCCGCCCCTCGCCGCCACGGGTCAGGGGGGTCTGCTCGATCTCGCCCTGGACGGCGATGGCTGGCTCTATCTCAGCTACAGCGAGCCGGGGGACGGAGGCGCCGGCACCGCCGTGGCCCGGGCCCGACTGCAAAAAGAGGCCCTCGTCGACTGGCAACTGCTGTTTCGCCAAGAGCCCAAGGTGGCCGGCGGCGCCCACTTCGGCTCCCGCCTGGTGCTGACGGATGACCACCTCTTCATCACCCTGGGGGATCGCTACAGCGAGCGGGAGCGGGCCCAGACGCTGGACAACCACCTCGGCAAGACGGTGCGCCTGCACAAGGATGGCCGGGTCCCCGCCGACAACCCCTTCGTCAAGACGCCGGGGGCCCTGCCGGAGATCTGGAGCCTGGGCCATCGCAACATGCAGGGGGCGGCCCTGCGCCCGGGCAGCCAGCAGTTCTGGGCTCACGAGCACGGTCCCCAGGGCGGGGACGAGGTCAACCTCATCCTGCCCGGCCACAACTACGGCTGGCCCAAAGTGACATTCGGCGAGGAGTACGGGGGCGGCAAGATTGGCGTGGGCCAGAGCGCGCCGGGCATGACGGCACCGCGCTGGATCTGGGTGCCCTCCATCGCCCCCTCGGGCATGACCTTTTATCAGGGGGACTTGTTCAGGGAGTGGCAGGGGGATCTGTTCGTCGGCGCCCTGCGTGGTCAGGCCTTGTTGCGCCTGCACCTCGACGGAGACAAGATAGTGTCGGCGGAGCGGCTGCTGACCGATCTGGGGGAGCGGATCCGTACCGTCAAGGAGGGCCCCGACGGCGCTCTCTACCTGTTGACGGATTCAGGCCAGGGGCGCCTGCTCAAACTGACCCCATAGCATGAAAGGAGCAAGGATGAAGACGAATCGCATGCTGCTGGTGCTCTGCACCAGCCTATGGTTGCTGGGCTGCAACACCATCCACGGGATGGGGCGGGACATCGAGAAGGCGGGAGAGGTGATCCAGGGCTCCGCCAAGCTGACGGACGCACCGGCCGCAGAGGGTCGCTGATCCCGGCCAGGTGGCGCTGTGGTTCGCCCCCTGTCGCCCCTTTCCTTACCCCTGTTCGGCGCTGGCCACCAGACTGGCCAGCGGCGCCATGGTCACCCTGACCCCGTGCTGTGCCAATGCCTCGCGGGCGCTCTGGGGCAGTTGCTCGTCGGTGATCACCTGATCGATCGCATCCCAGCTCACCACGTTGAAGGTCCCCACCTTGCCATATTTGGACGAATCGCAGATGAGGATGCGGGTCGCCGCCGACTCCACCACGGCCCGCTTCACCGGCACCTTCTGTTCGCTCGGGGTGGAGATCCCCTGACTGTCCCAGGAGGAGGCTGACAGGAAGGCGATGTCCAGATGGAGGTTGCGCAGGAAGTGGGCGGTGGCCTCCCCGGCACAGGACTGGTTCTCGCGAATGACCTGCCCCCCGGTGTGATAGAGGCGGCAGCGGCCGTGCTCGATGAGGTAGGCGCAGACCATGAAGTCGTTGGTCACTATCATCAAATCTTCCCGAAGCGCCAGCTCCCGGGCCAGCTCCAGGGAGGTGGTACCGGCATCCAGATAGACGGTGCTCCCCTCGCTCACCTGGGCGGCGGCGAGCCGCGCAATGGCCAGCTTGGCCCCCTGCATCAGGCTGCGCTTGGCGGCGTGGGAGGGCTCGCTCTTGATCCGCTGGGAGAGGCTGACCCCGCCGGAGACGGAGAGTACCCGCCCCTGCTCCTCCAGCTTCTGGATGTCGCGCCTGATGGTCATGTGGGAGACCTGCAGCCAGTCGGTCAGCTCCACTATGCTGACCACGCCGCGCTCTGCCAGCAGTTGCAGGATACGTTGCTGTCGCTCTACGGGAATCATCTTGCCTCGCGCCTCGGGAAAAGGAAGGTGCCATTCTACCCCAGCGACCTGGGAAAAAATGATAAATAACCTGAAACGGGCTCACAAATCACATTTATTCACACAAAAAACGCCAAAATTTGACTCGAAAGAATCTCAACCCTCATAAATAACAAAAATTAACATCAATTAAGTTATTTTTTGTGACGACTGCCTGATATTTCATCGCCGCAAGCCTCTACTATCTGCTCATCAGTCGTAATCGAGGAATCACGAGATGAGCACTCCCTATCATGTTGCGGTCATCGGCCTGGGCGCCATGGGCATGGGCGCCGCCCGTTCCTGCCTGCGGGCCGGGCTCACCACCTATGGCATCGACCTCAGCGAACAGGCCCGCGGCCAGTTGCAGCAGGCCGGTGCCGCCGCCGTCATGGCCGATGCCAGGCCCCTGGCCGAGACACTCGATGCCGTGCTGTTGCTGGTGGTCAACGCCACCCAGGTGCGCCGCATCCTGCTCGGCGAAGCGGGGCTGGCTCGCCACCTCAAACCGGGCACCGCCATCATGGTCTCTTCCACCATCGCCGCCGAAGAGGCGAGCGCCCTGGCTGCCGAGCTGGCGCTGATGGGGTTGCCGATGCTGGATGCGCCGGTCTCCGGTGGTGCCATCAAGGCCGATGCCGGCGAAATGACGGTGATGGCCGCAGGCGCCGACGCCGCCTTCGACAAGCTGGCCCCGGTGCTGGATGCGGTGGCCGGCAAGGTCTACCGGGTCGGCAGCGAGCCGGGCCAGGGCAGCACGGTCAAGATCATCCACCAGCTGCTGGCCGGGGTGCACATCGCGGTGGCCGCCGAGGCCATGGCGCTGGCCAGCCGGGCAGGGGTGTCCCTGGATCTCATGTATGACGTGGTGACCCATGCCGCCGGCAACTCCTGGATGTTTGAAAACCGCATGCCCCGGGTGCTGGCCGGTGACTACCAGGCCCGCTCCGCAGTGGACATCTTCGTCAAGGATCTCACCCTGGTGGCGGACACCGCCAAGGCGCTGCGCTTCCCGCTGCCGCTCGCGAGCACGGCGCTGAACATGTTCCTCGGTGCCAGCAACGCGGGCCACGGCCAGGAAGATGACAGCGCCGTCATCAAGATCTTCTCAGGCATCACCCTGCCGGGTCAGGAGGAGCAAGCATGAAACTCGGAGTCATCGCAGACGACTTCACCGGCGCCACCGACATCGCCGGTTTCCTGGTGGAGAACGGCCTCTCCACCATCCAGTTTGCCGGCATCCCGGCAGAGGCGGATCTGACCGGGGTCGACGCCGTGGTGATCAGCCTCAAGAGCCGCTCCTGCCCGGCCGATGAGGCAGTGCGCGACTCCCTGGCGGCCCTCGACTGGCTCAAGGCCCGCGGCTGCCCGCGCATCTACCAGAAGTACTGCTCCACCTTCGACAGCACGGCGGCGGGCAACATCGGCCCCGTCACCGACGCCCTGCTGGCGGCGCTGGAGAGCACGTTCACCCTGATCTGCCCGGCCCTGCCGGTGAACGGTCGCACCGTCTATCAGGGCAACCTCTTCGTGGGCGCCCAGCCGCTCGCCGAGTCCGGCATGCGCCATCACCCCATCACCCCCATGACCGACAGCAACCTGCTGCGGCTGATGGAGGGGCAGGCCCAGGGCCGTGCCGGTCTGGTGCCGTTCAATACCATCGCACAGGGACCCGGCGCCATTGCCGACGCCTTTGAGCAGCTAACGCAAGCTGGTGTGCGCTACGCCGTGGTCGACACCCTGACCGAGCAGCACCTGCTGGACATCGCCACCGCCGCCCTCGACATGCCCCTGATGACCGGCGGATCCGGCCTCGCCATCGGCCTGGCCCGTCAGCTTGGCAGCGGCGATCTGCAGGGTGCCCGCGAAGCGGGCTGGCCCAGAGGCACCCGCGCCGCGGTGCTGTCGGGCTCCTGCTCCGAGATGACCAACCGTCAGGTGGCCCGCTATCGCCAGCACGCTCCTGCCCTGGCGCTGGATGTGGTGCGCTGCCTCGAAGAGGCCGACTACCCGGCCGAGCTGGCGCGCTGGGTACTGGACCAGCCCCGTACCCCGGCGCCGCTGGTCTACGCCACCACCAGCCCGGTTGAGCTGGCCCGCATTCAGGAAACCCACGGCCAGCAGGCGGCCAGCGACGCGGTGGAACACTGCTTTGCCCGCCTCGCCCAACTGCTGCAAGGCGCCGGCGTGGACCGCTTCATCATCGCCGGTGGCGAGACCTCGAGCCGGGTCACCCAGGCCCTCGGCGTCAAGGCGTTCCACATAGGCCCGCAGATCGCCCCCGGTGTGCCCTGGGTGCGGGCTATCGACGCCCCCCTGTCGCTGGCCCTCAAGTCCGGCAATTTCGGGAGCGACGACTTCTTCGACAAGGCTCAGGAGTACTTCCATGACTGAACAGGCACTGCGCGACACCATGGTGATGCTGGGGGCCTCCCTCTTCCAGCGCGGATATGCCACCGGGGGCGCCGGCAACCTCTCCGCCCTGCTACCGGACGGCACCCTGATCGCCACCCCGACCGGCTCCTGCCTGGGACGGCTCAGCGCCGACAGGCTCTCCCACGTCAACCTGCAGGGGGAACACCTGGGGGGAGATCGCCCCTCCAAGGAGGTGGCCTTCCACCTCGCCATCTACCACAACAATCCGGACTGCCGGGCCGTAGTGCACCTGCACTGCACCCACCTGACCGCCCTCTCCTGCCTGGAGGGACTGGATCCGGCCAACGTCATCCGCCCCTTCACCCCCTACTACGTGATGCGGGTCGGCCAGTTGCCGCTCATCCCCTACTACAAGCCGGGGGATGCCCGCATCGCCGAGGAGCTGGGGCGCCGCGCCCCCGAAGGCAACGCCTTCCTGCTTGCCAACCACGGCCCCGTGGTGACGGGCAAGGATCTGGTGGATGCGGTCAACAACATGGAAGAGCTGGAGGAGACGGCGCGCCTGGCACTGATGCTCCATGGCCACTCCATCCGCTACCTGAGCGAACCCGAAATTGATGAATTGAGGAGGATGAAACCATGAGCAAGTTTGCCGCCAATCTCACCATGCTGTTTACCGAGGTGCCGTTCCTGGAGCGCTTCGCCGCCGCCCGCGACGCAGGCTTCGAAGCGGTGGAGTTCCTCTTCCCCTACGAGTGGCCGGCCGCCGAGCTGGGCCGCCGCTTGCGCGAGCAGGGGCTCTCCCAGGCCCTGTTCAACATGCCGCCGGGCAACTGGGCGGCAGGGGAGCGCGGCATGGCCGCCATTCCGGGGCGGGAAGCGGAGTTTCGCGGCCACCTGCCAAGCGTGCGTGACTATGCCCTGGCGCTCGGCTGCACCAAGGTACACGCCATGAGCGGCATCGTGGACCCTGCTCATAGCCTCTCGGCCCACCGCCAGACCCTGATCGACAACATCCGCTTCGCCGCCGACTTCCTGGCCGAAGACGGCATCAAGGTGCTGCTGGAGCCGCTCAACGATAGAGATGTGCCCGGCTACTTCCTGGCCCACCAGCTCGACGCCCTGGCCCTGGTGCAGGAGATAGACAGGCCCAACGTGGGGGTGCAGCTTGACCTCTACCACGCCCAGATCATGGACGGGGATCTCACCCGCCTCATCGGCAAGCTGGGTCCGGCCATCGGCCACGTCCAGATCGCCTCGGTGCCGGATCGCCACGAGCCGGACGAGGGGGAGATCGCCTACCCCCACCTGTTCAAGGCGCTGGCGCAGGCGGGCTACCACGACTGGATAGGCTGCGAATACAACCCCAGAGCCGGCACCCGGGAAGGGCTGGGCTGGCTGACACAACAATAACGACCCTGAACATGAACGAGTCTGAGGATAACAAGATGCAGATCATCATCACCGGCGGCGGTGGCTTCCTGGGCCAGAAACTGGCCCGGGCCCTGCTGCAAGGCCCCCACCCCTTCACCGAGCTGCTGCTGGTGGACATCCAGCAGCCGCAATCCCCCCTGCCGGACCCCAGGGTTCGCTGTTTGCGGGCCGACCTCACCGAACCCGGTGTCGCCGAGTCCCTCATCAGCGAGCGGACCGCCGTGGTCTACCACCTGGCCGCCATCGTCAGCAGCCACGCGGAGCAGGACTTCGATCTGGGCTGGCAGGTCAACCTGGACACCACCCGCACCCTGCTGGAGGCGTGCCGCCATGCCCGGCCGGGCATCCGCTTCGTCTTCACCAGCTCGCTCGCCGTCTATGGCGGCCCGCTGCCGGAGCTGGTGAATGACGGTACCGCCCTGACCCCCACCTCCTCCTACGGCGCCCAGAAGGCCATGGGGGAACTGCTGGTCAACGACTACAGCCGCAAGGGCTTCGTCGACGGTCTGGTATTGCGCCTGCCCACCATCTGCGTGCGGCCGGGCAAGCCGAACCGCGCCGCCTCCTCCTTTGTCAGCAGCATCATCCGCGAGCCGCTGCAAGGGGAGAGCGCCATCTGCCCGGTGAACCCGGATCTGCGCCTCTGGCTCTCGAGCCCCGCCACCGTGGTCGCGAACTTCCTGCTGGCGGCCAGGCTCCCCGCCACCGGTGACGCCCGCAGCATCAACCTGCCCGGCATCAGCGTGACCGTCGGCGAGATGCTGGAGGCCCTCGCCCGGGCCGGTGGCCAGGCGGCCCGGGATCGGGTGCAGTTTGCCGCCGATCCGGCCATCGAGCGCATCGTGGCGAGCTGGCCGGGACGCATCGACAACCAGCGGGCCAGCGCCCTCGGCTTCGCGGCAGACAGGACGTTTGCCGACATCATCGACAGTTTCATCACCCATGACATGCAGGAGGCATCATGAGCGACATCCCAACCCCCATCATCGGTCTCATCATCGCGGTCTTCGTGCTGGTGTTCCTGGTCATCCGCACCCGGGTGCACGCCCTGATCGCCATGCTGGCGGCGGCCTGCATCGCCGGGATCACCGGCGGCATGAGCATCGACAAGACCCTCACCGTGATCACCCAGGGCTTTGGCTCCACCCTCGGCAGCATCGGCATCGTCATCGGCCTCGGGGTCATGATGGGTCGCCTGCTTGAGGTCTCCGGCGCCGCCGAACAGATCGCCTACAGCTTCATCAAGTGGCTCGGCAAGCGCCGCGAGGAGTGGGCACTGGCCATCACGGGCTACATCGTCAGCATCCCCATCTTCGTGGATTCCGCCTTCGTCATCCTCTATCCGGTGGCCAAGGCGCTGGCAAAAAGTGGCAAGCGCTCCCTGCTCACCCTGGGGGTGGCGCTCGCGGGCGGCCTGGTGGTAACCCACCATACCGTGCCGCCGACCCCGGGCCCGCTGGGGGTTGCCGGCCTGTTTGGCGTGGACATCGGCGCCATGCTGCTGACCGGCATGGCCCTGGCCATCCCCTGCGTGCTCGGCATCGTCTTCTACGCCCAGTGGCTCGACAAGAAGTACCCCGAGTTCGGTGCCCAGGCCGCCCAGACCCCGGACGAGCTACAAGCCACCTATGAGCAGTACCTCAAGGAGAAGGAGGGCAAGACCCTGCCGAGCCTGACCCTGTCGCTGCTGCCGATCCTGGTGCCCATCGTGCTCATCTTCGTCAAGGCCATCTTCACCACTCTGGCCACCCTGGAGGGCATGGATGGCCTGATGGCGAACCCCCTGGTGCAGGGCATCAACTTCATCGGCACCCCCATCATCGCGCTGGCCATCAGCGTGCTGCTGGCGGTCTATACCCTGGTCCCGCACATGGACAGGCACGCCACCGCCGCCCGCCTGGAAGAGGGGTTGCAATCCGCCGGCATCATCTTGCTGGTGACCGGTGCCGGCGGGGCGCTGGGGGCCGTGCTGCGCGACAGTGGCGCAGGCCAGCAACTGGCCGAGCAGATCGCCCAATTGCCCATCTCCCCCATCCTGATCCCCTTCATCGTGGCGACTCTGGTGCGCCTCATCCAGGGGTCCGGCACCGTGGCCATGGTGACGGCGGCCTCCATCTCCGCCCCCATCCTGGCGCAGATCCCCGGGGTCAACATGCTGCTGGCCGCCCAGGCCGCCACCATGGGGTCGCTCTTCTTCGGTTACTTCAACGACAGCCTGTTCTGGGTGGTCAACCGCATGATGGGGATCTCCGACGTCAAGCAGCAGATGATCGTCTGGTCCATCCCGACCACCATCGCCTGGGCCATCGGCGGCACCGGCGTCGCCCTGCTGAACCTGCTGTTCGGCTCCGGCGGCACCTGGTTCGACCCCGTGCTGCCACTGCTGGTGCTGGCCCTCATCGTCTGGTACGTCAAGGGGCAGTCCCTGGCTCCGGCGGCAGGGGCCGTCCCGAGCCGGGAGTCATAACCCGCACCGTCACGGCAACGCTGTGTGACGAGGGCCAGTCTGCTAGACTGGCCCTCTTTTTCGTTCATTCATCTTGCAAAGGAGTGTTGGATGCCTGCGTCTTCCTGGTGGGACCAGTCCACCGGTTTTGCCCTGCTCACCATCTTGCTGTGGGCCTCCCTCGCCGCGCTCACCTCCCGGATCACCAGCGTCTCGCCGCTGGTGCTGGTGGGGCTGGTGCTGCTGTTCTGCGGGGCGGGCACCCTGCCATTCTGGCGCCAGTGGCGCGCCAGCCCCCTCACCTGGCTGGTGACCATCACCGCCCTGCTGCTCTATCACCTGCTGCTGTTCACAAGCTTTCGCCACGCCCCCGTGCTGGAGGCAAACCTCATCAACTACCTGTGGCCGCTGTGCATCATCCTGTTCACCCCCTTGCTGCTGCCGGGTCATCCCCTGAGCCTGCACCATCTGCTGGCCGGGGCCCTGGGTCTCGCGGGATCGGTGCTGGTGATGGTCGATGGTCACCTGCAGTTGCAACAGGCCCATCTGCCCGGCTACCTGCTGGCCCTCGGCGCCGCCATCGTCTGGGGCGCCTATTCCGTGCTCTCCCGCCGCCTGCCTCCCGCTCCCGCCGTGGTCACGGCCGCCGCCTGCCTGCCCGCAGGCCTCTTGGCCCTGCTGCTGGCATGGATGCTGGAAGGCCCCTTGCCATTCGCCCGGATCCCCCAGGGAGACTGGCTGCTTATCGCCGGGCTCGCCCTCGGCCCCATGGGGGCGGCCTTCGTCACCTGGTATCTGGCGCTGCGGGACGGGGATCCGCGCCGCATCGGCGCGCTCGCCTACCTCACTCCCTTGCTGAGCACCCTGCTGCTGGTCTGGCTCAACGGCGAGGCGCTCACCCCGCGCCATCTGCTGGCGGGGGGGCTCATCATGGGCGGCGCCCTGCTCGGCCTGCTGGTGAAAAGCCCAGGTCAACGGGAGCTGGCACGGCCACTGTCATAAAAACGCCATCAGACCTGATTAAGCTCGCGCCCATTGCGTGATTCAAGCAGGAATCTGATGTGAAAATTGCCCATTTTGCCTCCCTCTCTTCCCTCGTCTTGCTGCTGGTGGCCGGTGTCCAGGCCACCGCGCTCTATCATGGCTGGCAACAATTCAACCACTCGGCCCAGGCCCAGCGTCTGCAGGAGCGCCTGCAACAGCAACTGAGCGGTCCGTTGCAGGGGGCGCTTCGCGACTATCTCGGCAGCGGGGATCCCCTGCTGCTGGCCCAGGCACAGGGAGTGCGCCAGCAGGCGCTGGCGCTGTTGTCCCGCCTGGAGGATCCCCAGACCCAGCCGCTAAACGCCCGGCTTGAGCAGATGAAAACCCGCATTGACGGCGACTATCTGGCGGCGGGCAAGCTCTCCGGCAACAGCCAGTGGTTGCTGCAAAATGCCGAGAACGAGTTGACCACCCAGGCCAAAGCCTTGCTCCGTTACGGCCAGCAGGGAGCAGCCGCCGGGCGGGATCCTGCCCTTGCCGAGCAGTATCGCCAGGGGGCGGCCGACATCCTTAGCGCCCTCCCCTCCCTTGCCCACCAACGCCAGAACTACATGGAGCAGGCGAGTGCCAAGCGTCTCGAAGGGCTGCAATTCGAACTGGCTGCCCTGCAAAAGCAGGCCGACTCCCTGGCCGCCCTGCCGAGCCTGGCACTTTTCGAGGAGGCACCGGCCGACGAATTCACCCTGGGAGAGCCGATACGCAAGGAGCTCGGGGATCAGCCCAAAGCCGAGCTGACCTCCCTGCTCAAGCGCTATCCCCAGGAGCTGGAAAACAGCCGCAAGGCGCTGCAACAGCAGCAGGCCGCTCGTCAGATGGTGCAGCAGGACATCACCCAGCTGCTGCAAGCGGGGGAGCAATTGGGTGAGCAACTCGCCGCCGCCCGTCAGACCATGAACCGGGAGCTGGCCACCGTGCTCGGCATGCTGGCGCTCTGCCTGGTCGTGGTGGCCCTGCTGTTCGCCCTGGTGCAGCGTCGCTGGCTGGTCAGGCCCCTGCTGCAACTGCGGGCAGCCTTCCTGCAGCTCGACGCCACGGGTCAGGCCCAGCTCCTGACCCCGGGGCGCGAGCGCAACGAACTGGCGGACATCGTCGCGAGCTACAACCGCCTGATACAGCGCCTGCAACAGGATCAGCAGCAGAAGGCGGGGCAGCTCTCCAGCGTCTCTTCCAGCCTGCAGGAGATGGTGGAGCAGGTGCAGGAGATCCATCACAGCACCCGCACCACGGAGCAGGCGGTGGATGAGAGCGACACCATGATGCAGGAGCTCAACCAGCTCGCCAGCGAGGTGCACCAGGTCGCCGCCGAAATCGCCCAGCACGCCCAGCACAATGAACACTCCATGAGCCAGAGCGAGCGGCTGGTCGGGGGCATGCTGACGGCTACCGCCCAGACCGGGCTCGCCATCGACGAGAGCAGCGGCGCCCTGGCCCAGCTGACCCGCTCGGTGGAGGACGTGACTGCCATCGTCGACGTCATCGGCCATATCTCCCAGCAGACCAACCTGCTGGCCCTCAACGCCGCCATCGAGGCAGCCAGGGCCGGGGAGCAGGGACGCGGCTTCGCAGTGGTAGCCGACGAGGTGCGCCACCTCTCCGCCGACACCCAGCGCTCCCTCGGCCAGATCACCGAAATCCTGGCCAGCCTCACCCAGGCGGGGGATCAGCTCGCCACCGTGCTGGCCCGCATCACCGCAGAGGCCGCCGAGCAGCGCCAGCAGGCGGAGCAGCTGCGCCAGACCACCCTGACGGTGCGGGAGATGGCGCGCAGCACCGCCGTCATCGCCCTGCAGGGCGCCGACAATGCCAAGAGCCAGGAGCACAGGCTGGCGAGCTTCGCCGCCCTCATCGGTCGCATCAGCCAGCACGCCCGCCAGGGCAGCCGCCTCTCGGTACAGGTCTCGGAGCACATACACCACCAGGCCCAGCAGATCCCCCGAATCCTGAGCCAGGCCTGATAACCCCCGGGTCTGGTTCGCACCAGACCCGGGGCGCGTTCCCTGTCTACCTGCCCGCAGTACGGCCTTGCCGCAACCCTTCTCTTGATGCTCCCGTCACGTCTTCACGGGCGATGACGGGTTGCCTCATCCATTCAGTCACAGGCCCTCTCACCCCTTTCACATCCCTGGTCCCCCCGTCTGTCGGGGGGACGGCTCACGCTCGTGACAGTGGGCATCCCGCCGGGCCCATCTTTTTTTGTGATACAAAATTATATGTTGCCACCGGGTTAACAAAGAAAGTTCTGCCTTGACGGCAAGATCTGCGCAGGAGAACGGTGAAACCACCATGAAAGCGTTGTCATTGCCGACATGAGTGGCCTGGGAGTGCCCACACCAAGAATCATGATTATTTGCACTCGGTCATATTTTTGAAACTTGCCGGGAACTTTACATTGATATTTCGCACCGCGAACGTACTCTTGGTGATGTCAGATCGCCAAGGATCGACAGCCAAAAAATAACGACTGTAACGATGCAGATAGCCCCGACCGATGCGCCAAGGCATCAGGCACAAGGGCACGACAGAGAACCATTTTTTTGCCCTTCGGGGTGTTGATTGCAATGCCAATACCGAGCGGCGGGTGCCTACCCGGCTGCCGGATAAAAAAGCTAAGTCCATAAAATCAGGAGCAATAACAAATGGAAAAAGTGATCTTCAAGCGCGCCGCGTTGAGTGCTGCCGTGGTCGCAGCACTGGTCGCCCCCGGCATGGCGTTCGCCGCTCAAGACATGATGAGCCCGGAATACGGCAAGTCCTACAGCGCCTTCATCGACGAAGGCAAGCTCACCGGTGGCCTGTTCTACTTCCAGCGTGAGCGTGATCGCGTCCAGGCCGGTCCGGGTCAGGATGGCAAATACCACTCCAACCTGAGCCATGCCACTACCCAGGCAGCCCTGAACTTCAACTCCGGCTATGCATGGGGTGTGGTCGGCGTCGACGTGGGCGGCTTCGGTGCCTACGATCTGGCCGTTGACGAGAGCAATGGCGTCAACGAAGAGAACGAGTTCTCCTTCTGGGGCGACAAGTGGGGTTCAGGTGGTGACGGCGTACCCGAGAACGGCTTCAGCCTCTCCAACGCCGCCCTGAAACTCAAGTTCGGTGAGCATGTCACCGCCAAGGGTGGTTATACCCAGCTCTACGTCCCGGGTATCCTGGGGGTCAACTGGTCCTATCAACCCGGTACCTACCGCGGCGGCCAGATCGAAGGCACCTTCGGCGGCCTCTACCTGACCTACGCCATTGCCGACGAGTACAAGGCGCCCTGGTTCAAGAACACCGCCGGCTTCTCCAAGAGCAGCCCCTACGCCAGCGATCCCTTCAGCGACGAGAACAAGATCGACTACATCCACGGTCTGGCCGCGCGCTACACCTTCGAGAACGGCACCGCCATCACAGGTGGTTTCGGTCAGTCCGAAGGCTACATGGACAGCTACCACTTCAAGCTGGCCCACAAGTTCGACGTACTGGGTGGCCTGAACACCAGCTACCAGTTCTACGGCTCCGAGACCGACAACAACGACTACGATGGTCTGGCATGGCAACAGGCCCTGACCGCCAGCTGGAACTACGCCCAGTACGGTTTCCGTCTGGAAGGCCTGTGGACCAAGGCCGAGGGTGACCAGGGCAACTACCTGCCCCGTCTGACCCGCGGCTACGGCAACTCCCAGGGCGCGAACGAAATCTGGTGGGATTCCCGCTCTGACTGGAACCACAATGACGAGAAGGCCGTGTTCTTCGGCGTGACCCGTTCCCTGGATGATCTGGTGGGCGCACCGGGTTGGGGTGTCGGTGTCTCCGGTGCCTACGGCTGGGACGCCAACAACGGCGACAGCTCCCTGGAAGGCGGCAAAGAGTGGGCGGCGAACTTCGACGTCATGTACACGGTGCAGGATGGCAAGCTGAAGGGCACCCTGTTCAAGCTGCACTACACCGACTACAACAACGAACAGGACGACAAGGGCAGCTGGTACTACCCGAACATGTTCAGCTCCGAGCATGACGTCAAGTTCCACATCATCATGCCGTTCACCATCCTGTGATAACGCATCTGACGTGACCGAAAACCGGGCCCCTTGGCCCGGTTTTGTTTTTGACGCGGCCACGCTACCATGCCGGTTCGGGCCACCCGCCGGCCACCAATCAGGATGATCTTCATGCCCCACCCCTTCGTGCTTGTCACCGGCTGCTCCAGCGGCATCGGCCTCGCCGCCGCCAAGGCGCTCGGCGCCCACGGCTTCACCGTCATCGCCTCTGCCCGCCAGGCCGGGGACGTCGCCCTGTTGCAGCAGCAGGGGCTGCTGGCGGTGCAGCTGGATCTCGCCGACACCGCCAGCATAGAGCGCGGGGCGGCAGCGGCGCTGACCCTGGCTGGGGGACGCCTCTACGGTCTGTTCAACAACGGCGCCTACGGCCAGCCCGGCGCGCTGGAGGATCTCCCCACCGAGGCGCTCAGGGAACAGTTCAACACCAACCTGTTCGGCTGGCACCACCTCATTCGTCAGGTGCTGCCCCCCATGCTGGCCGCGGGCGAGGGGCGCATCGTGCAGAACAGCTCTGTGCTCGGCCTGGTGGCCATGAAGTATCGCGGCGCCTACAACGCCAGCAAGTTCGCGCTGGAAGGTTACAGCGACACCCTGCGCCTGGAGCTCGCGGGCAGCGGCGTGTACATCAGCCTGATCGAGCCCGGCCCCATCGACACCCGCTTTCGCGCCAATGCCCGGGACGCCTTCCTGCGCCACATAGACCCTGCCACCAGCCGTCACCAGGCCGCCTACCAGCAGACCCTGAGCCGGCTGGAGCGTGAAGGGGGGGCTCGCGGCTTCACCTTGCCAAGCGAGGCCTGCATCCCGCCGCTGATCCACGCGCTCAGCAGCCGGCGCCCGAAGCACCGCTACCCCGTCACCTTCCCGACCCGGCTGTTCGCCGTGCTGCGCCGCCTGCTGCCAAGCCGCCTGCTGGACAGGCTGCTGATCAAATCTGCCTGACGCCAGGCTGGCGTCGCCCCGCCGCAACAGGCTGCGGGGCGTCTGTCAGTAATGCTGGCCGTTGCTGTAGTAGCGCGACTTGACGATGGGCAACACCTGCACCACCACATAGGTCTGCTCTCCCAGCACCCCTTTCAGGTGGCGGGTGATGAGGGCGGCGGCGGCATCCTGCATCTCCTGCGGGCGCTCGAACCAGACCAGCTCCACGAAGGGGGAACCGGCCTCGATCACCCCGTCCCGCACCTGGGTCGTGGGGACGCACTCCAGGGTGATGGACTCCGGCTTGCCGCCGGTCAGGGCGCAGAGCTCCGCCGTCAGGGGGGTGCTTATCTGCTGGAGGGTGTCGACGGAAACTGCCCGAAAACGAAGGTGGGGCATGGGAAACCTCTTGGCTGTGACAAATGAGGACTTATCATAGAGCACTCATCCCGCTCACATAAGGTGCCTCATGAGATTCCATCCCACGCTGCTCTCCTTCCTGCTCTGCCTGCTGCTGCCGCTACATGCCATGGCCGATCCGGCCTTCTACCGCATCAACAAGGGCAACGAACAGCACTGGCTGCTGGGGTCCATCCATGCGGGCAAACCCTCTCTCTATCCCCTGCCGGACCCGGTGGAGCGCGCCTGGCAGCAGAGCCGCGCCCTGGTGATGGAGGTGGACATGACCCACATCAGCCAGGAGCAGTGGCAGGAGATGGGCGCCATCACCCGGCTCGTCGACGGCAAGACCCTCAAGGATCACCTGCCCATCGACCTCTACCGTCGCACCCTCATCGCCGCGGGCCAGAACGGTCTGAACGAGAGCATGCTGGCCCCGCTGCGTCCCTGGTTTGCGGCCATTACCCTGACCCAGGCGGCCCTGGAGCGCACCGGCTATCGCGGTGAATACGGTATCGACCAGCACTTCTCCAAGCGGGCGAACGACGGCGGCAAACCCATCGTCGGGCTGGAGACCCTGCTGGAGCAGCTCGGCTATCTCGCGAGCGTCGGCGACAACCAGACCCTGATGCTGGAGAGCACCCTGGACGAGCTGCCCGACATCCAGCAGGGGTTCGACGCCGTGATGACCGCCTGGCAGAACGGGGACGAGGCCACCCTCATCAATCTGCTCAGGGAGGAGATGGCGCCGCCCAAGCTGCAAGCCTGGCTGGAACAGACCCTGCTGGCGGAGCGCAACCGCAACTGGGTCAAGAAGTGGCCCAGCCTGCCGAACGAGAGCTTTATCGTGGTAGGGGCCCTGCATCTTTACGGCGAGCACGGGCTGCTCGCCCTGCTGGAGCAGCAGGGCTGGCGCATCACGCCCCTCACCGAACCGACCCTGGAGAAAGCAAAATAGCGTCCAGTCCGGCCACCTGACGCGCCGGATGCGCGTCGGCTCACAGAATTTTCTGCCGATTAAATAACCAGAGAGGGAGTTGATCGAGATCATCCCCTCCCTCCTGAAGAGGTATCTATCATGCCTGTCACCGCCCAGTGACAGGAGTGAACGAGATGGAATTCTGGATGAACCTGATGTTCGGCAACAGCGTGGGGCTGATGTCCATGCTGGTGATTTTCGGCACCTTCCTGCTCATCAGCGCCTATGCGGTCTATTTCATCTACAAGGTGATGCACGCAGAGCCGCCCAAAGAGGGGCAATAACCAGGCTCGCTCAGACCGCCCTCCTCGGCAGGGCCGGGGCCTGCGAGCGTTGCCATTCTAAGGCCCACCAAGGCCCGCTATACTGGCTCCCTCATTTTCATGCGGGGAGCCTGCCGTGTCTCATAACGACGAACTCTCACTGTTCCTGCAGGAAGTGGCCGACGTGCGGCCGCTGCGCAGCGACCATATCGCCCCCGTTGCGGGCAACAGCCAGCCCACCGAGGCGCAACTCGCGCGCCGGGAAGCCGCCACCGCCGAACAACTCACCCTGGATCACCTTGGCACGGAAGCAGTCGAGATGCTGGACCCCCACGCCATCGTCGGCTTCAAGCGTGACGGCGTGCAGGAGGGGGTCTACAAGAAGCTGCGCCTTGGCAAATACGAGCTGCAAGGCTCCCTCGACCTGCACCACAAGACGCTCAACGAGGCCCGTATCGCCCTGGTGCAGTTCATTGCCGAATGCGAAGTGCGGGATATCCGCTGCCTGCTGATCCTGCACGGCAAGGGGGAGCGCAGCACCCCGCGTGCCCTGCTCAAGAGCCATGTCAGCGCCTGGCTGCCACAGTTGCCTTCGGTGATGGCCATGCACAGCGCCGAGCGCCGCCACGGCGGCAGCGGTGCGCTCTACGTATTGCTGCGCAAGAGCGAGCGCAAGAAGGCGGAAAACCGCGAACGGCACCAGAAGCGCCTCGGCTGACTGCCTGAGGGTGGCACCAGGGTGGATGGCAGTGCTAGCATCGGGCGGCCCCGATCATGCCAGGTACGGGGTGCATACCATCAGGGACGATAACAAGGACAATCCCATGTCATACCAGAAACTCGAACAACATCAGCAACAACTGCACCGCCTCTCCCACCTCTCCGCCATCTGCGGCTGGGATCAGGCCGCCATGATGCCGGAGGGGGGCAACGAGGCCCGCGCCGAGGCGATGGCGGAGCTCGGCGTGCTGATCCACGGCAAGCGCACCGCCCCCGAGCTTGGGGAGTGGATTGCCAAGGCAGAGAGCGAGCCGCTGGACGAGCACCAGCGTGCGAACCTGCGGGAGATCAAGCGCCAGTGGCAGGATGCAAGCCTGCTGCCGGGGGCGCTGGTGGAGGCGCTTTCCCTCGCCGGCAGCAAATGCGAGCACGCCTGGCGTCGCCAGCGCAAGGAGAATGACTGGGCAGGTTTTGCCCCGAACCTCGAGGAGGTGGTGCGCCTGTCGCGGGAGGTGGCTCGCCTGCGCGCAGAGGCGCTCGGGGTGCGTCCCTATGACGCCATGCTGGCGCTGTACGAGCCCGGCATGACGAGCGCGAGGCTGGATCAGATCTTCGGCGATCTGACGAGCTGGCTGCCCGGCCTCATCCAGACCGTGAGCGAACGGCAGAAGAGCGACGTGCTCCTTACGCCGCAAGGCCCGTTCCCGGTTGCGACGCAGCAGGCGCTCGGCCAGGAGGTGATGGGGCTGCTCGGCTTTGATTTTGCCCACGGCAGGCTCGACGTGAGCAGCCACCCGTTCTGTGGCGGCGTGCCGACGGACGTGCGCATCACCACGCGCTACAACGAGCAGGAGTTCGTCTCCAGCCTGATGGGCATCGTCCACGAGACGGGCCACGCACGCTACGAGCAGGGCCTGCCGCGCGCACGGCTCGGCCAGCCGGTGGCCGAGGCGCGCTCCATGGGCATTCACGAGAGCCAGAGCCTGTTCTGCGAGATGCAGCTCGGCCATCACCCCGCGTTCCTCGCGCTGATTGCACCGCGCATCCGCGCACACTTCGGCGAGCAGGCCGCGCTCGCACCGGCGAACCTCGAGAAGCTGTACAACAGGGTCGAGCCCGGCTTTATCCGCGTCGATGCGGACGAAGTCACCTACCCGGCCCACGTCATCCTGCGCTACGAGCTGGAGCGGGACCTGATGGAAGGGCTCATCGAGGTCGCGGACATCCCCGAGCTGTGGGACGCGAAGATGCAGCAGTGGCTCGGCTTGTCCACGAAGGGCAATTACCAGAACGGCTGCATGCAGGACATCCACTGGACGGACGGCTCGTTTGGCTACTTCCCGAGCTACACGCTCGGCGCCATGTACGCGGCGCAGCTGCGCTTTGCACTCGAGCGTGAGCTCGGCGACATGGGCACGCTCGTAGAGTCCGGCCGCCTGCCGGAGATCTTCGGCTGGCTCGGTCGCCATATCTGGTCCCAGGGCAGCCTGCACGGCACGGACGAGCTCATTCGCCGCGCGACCGGTGAGGCGCTCAATCCCCAGTGGCTGCGCAAACACCTCGAACAGCGCTATCTGAAATAAGCGAGGTTGAACCCCCTCCCAGCCTCCCCCTTCACAAGGGGGAGGAGCTAACCCCGCCCCGTTCACAGAGAGGAGCTGTTTGTCCCCTCCCCTTACGAAGGGGAGGGTTAGGGTGGGGTCCTGCCCCCCTAACCTTACAAAGGGAGGACTGGGATTCCTCGGATCGCACTATTTTTGCTATTCCTGTCCGTTTTTGGCTAGTCACCCCTCTCGCCCCCGCTTAGTCTCTGGGACATGCCCACAGCAACCCGAGCCATGCCATGACCACAGAACCCCCGCATTCATCCCAACGGGACGAGATCATCCCGGGTCTCACCCGGGAGCAGTGCCACGCCGCACGCCTCGCGCGAGACGCGCGTTTCGACGGTCGCTTCTTCACCGGGGTGCTCTCCACCGGTATCTATTGCCGCCCCGTGTGTCCGGCGCGGGCACCGCACGAGCACAATGTGCGCTATTTTCGCTTCGCGGCGGCGGCAGAGCAGCACGGGCTGCGCCCCTGCCTGCGCTGTCGCCCCGAGCTCGCACCGGCCCAGAGCGGCGATCTGCCACCGCTCGTCGCCCAGGTGCTGGCGCGCATCGAGCGCGGCGAGCTGGCGGAGCACAGCCTGGGCTCCCTTGCAACGCAGGCCGGGATCACGGAGCGCACCCTGAGGCGCCAGTTCGAGCAACACCTCGGTGCCTCGCCGAAACAGGTGGAGCAGACGCGCCGCCTGCTGCTTGCGAAACGGCTGCTGACGGAGACGCGCCTGCCCATCACGGACGTTGCGTTTGCCGCTGGCTTTGCAAGCATTCGCCGCTTCAACGACGCCTGGCTGCAGGCGTATGGCATGACACCGGGCGCCCTGCGCAAGCAGGAAGGGGGGACTGGCGAGGCGGCGCCGCAATCGAGCCTGCAACTGCACCTGCTGTATCGCCCGCCGTTCGACGTCCAGGCCATGCTCGCGTTCTACCGGTTGCGCGCCATTCCGGGGCTGGAGCGGGTGGATGAGCACGGTTACGAGCGCCGTCACCGGGTCGGCGAGCAGGAGGGGCTCATCCGCATCGAGCCCGTCGAGGGGGAGAGGCTCAGACTCACGGTGCGGGATCTGCCGCCGGGTGCGCTGCCGGACATCCTGTACCGCGTGCGCCGCATGTGGGATCTCGACGCCGACATGAGCCGCATCGGCGAACACCTGGGACAGGATCCCCTGCTCGCCGGCATCCAGGGACGATGGCCCGGGGTGCGGCTGCCGGGGGGGTGGGATGAATACGAGGTGATGCTGCGCGCCATCGTCGGCCAGCAGGTGTCGGTCAAGGGTGCCATCACCATCATGGGGCGCCTGGTGGCGCGCACCCTGGCGCAGTTCGGCACCGCGCAGCTGCCCACCCCGACCCAGCTGTGCGAGCTGGATCTCGACAGCATCGGCATGCCGGGCAGCCGCATCCGCACCCTGCAAGGGCTCGCCTCGGCGCTCGCAAGCGGCGCACTCACCCTCGCCACGGCAAGCGACGAGCAACTGCTCGCGCTGCCGGGCATAGGTCCCTGGACGGTCGCTTACTGGCGGCTGCGCTGCGGGCTCGATACGGATGCCTTCCCCGCCTCGGATCTCGTGCTGCAAAAGGCGCTCGGGGGCGGTGACAAGCTGCCGGTGAAAGAGGTGACAGCGCGCAGCGCCCCCTGGCAGCCGTGGCGCGCCTATGCCGCGAGCTGGCTGTGGCACGCCATGAGTGAACAACCGGCGCTGCTCACCCGGCCAACACAGACACAAGACGAGGAGAAGAGCCCATGATCCGCTATGACATGATGCCCACCGACCAGGGCGAACTGCTGGTCGCCATCGACGAACGCGGTCTGGTCCATGTGGACTTCCTGGCCGGACTGCGGCCGCTCCCCGACATGCAGGACTGGCTACAGGACGGCGAGGCGCTCGCCCCCTTCCTCGCCGAGTTTCGGGACTACTTCGCGGGCCGGTTGCAGCGCTTCACCCTGCCGCTCGCCCCCAGGGGCACGGCGTTTCAGCAAGCGGTGTGGCTGGCGCTGTGCGACATCCCCTACGGGGAGACCCGCAGCTACGGCGACATCGCCCGCGCCATCGGCAAGCCAAACGCGGTGCGGGCGGTGGGTGCCGCGAACGGTCGCAATCCGCTCTCCATCATCATCCCCTGCCACCGGGTGATCGGCCAGAATGGCAGCCTCACCGGCTATGCGGGAGGCCTGCCCATCAAGCAGGCACTGCTGACGCTGGAGAGGGCCTCTCGTTGATCCGGCGCCACCCGGCCAGGGCTCACTGCCGCTGCGCCAGCCAGCCGTGAAACCCCAGCGCCTGAAAGAAGCGGTGCGCCGCCGCGAAACCGGCCCCTTGCAAGAGGCGGCGGGTCTGTCCCTCGTCCAGGGAGGTGAAGTCCTCTCCGAGGCGGCGCACCATCTGCTCGCAGGCAGGAAGCGGCAAACCGGCGAGGGCGGCTTGCAACCCCATCGCCTTGCGCTCAAGCGGGTCCGTTGGCGCCATCAGATCCGCCAGCAGCAGGGGAGCACCAGGATTGAGCTGGCGATAAATATCACCCAATAGCGTGGCTTTGGCATCTTGCGCCAGAAAATGCAGCACCAGCAGACAGAGTGCACCATCGCAAGGCTTATTCACCACAGGCAATGCGCCCAGGTGCCAGCACACCCTCTCCCCCATGCCCGCCTGCTCGGCCCGCATCCTGGCCTGGGCCAGCATGTCCGCCGAGATATCTTGGGCCACAAAGGTCCAGCGGGGGCAGAGACGGCCAAGCAGCAGCAACTCGCTGCCCGTGCCCACCCCCACCAGCAGCACCCGGGCCTCCTGGCCCAGCGCGGCCATCAGCCGGGAGGCACAAAGCTGGTGCAGCAGCTCGTAGCCTGGCACCAGCAGGGGGATGCGGCTGTCATAGGCCTTCGCCCCTTCTCCTTCGAATCGCTCCGTCATCTTTTGCTCCTTTGGTGTGAGCCCCCTTGATAGGGGCTTCCGCCGGGAGAAGGTCAAGAGCCACAGGGACGAGCCAGTTGCCAGCCCAGCCCTTCCCATGAAGGGGGGGCCCTAGCCCCCCTTGCCCAGCGCCGCTTTCAGAGCCGGATTGAAGACGCGCTGGAGGGAGGCGGGGTTGTTCACCAGCTTGGCCGCCGGGCGGCGCGGGCGCCTGACCAGCTCGCCGCCACAGTTGGGGCAGGTCAGGTGCAGATACTGATCGTTGCACTCGGCGCAGAAGGTGCACTCGAAGGAGCAGATGTAGGCCGTCGCCGTGTCGGCGGGCAGATCCCGGTCACAGCACTCGCAGTTGGGTCTGAGTTCAAGCATGGCAAGTTCCTGAAGCGCAAGGGGAAAGCGGGAAAGAGGGCGGCTCAGTCGACGATAAAGAGGCGAGCGCCCAGTTCGGTGTAGGAGCGATGGGGTTCGGCGTTGTCCGCCACCTGGTAGCTCATGCCCGGCGTCAGGGTGAAGACGCGGCCATCCTGCAACTCGGTGTGCAGCTCCCCTTCGAGGCAGAGCAGCACATGGCCCTTGCTGCACCAGTGATCCGCCAGATACCCGGGGGAGTACTCCACCATTCGCACCCGCAGCTCCCCGAATTGCCGGGTGTGCCAGCGGGCGACGCCCCGTTCCCCCTTGTGTTCGGTCGGCAGGACCTCGGCCCAGTTCGTGGTGCAAAACGGCAGTGCATTGATGTTCATGACGGATCCTTTGTCAGAAGAAGGCTGGGGGAAGGTGCCTCACCACGGGATATCCGTGACAAGGCCGCGCCCCATACTGCCATCAAATCCGCTCCAGCCCCATGCCCACACGGGCAATCATCCCCTCTTCAGGCTGCCCATCACCTGCATCTCGCAGCGATGGCAGTCAAAGCGCAGGCGGAAACTCTCCTTGCCCATCTTGAGCGCCAGGGGCTCGGCCTTGAGACCGGGCACCTCCTTGGGGCAGAGCTGCTGGCTGTAGCGGATGCAGTGCTTCGTTGTCATCAGCACCACTTCCCGCTCCTCCTTGTTCGCCTCATACGCGGGGGCGATGCTCCCCACCCCGTGTTCGCGAAAGAACTGCTCCGCCGCGCTGTTCAGCACGTTGCCGAGGTAGGAGAGCCGATGCTGGGGATAAACGGCGCCTCGCAGGGGAATGCGCCGCTCGGGTCGCCGGTAGGCAGCCAGACGGGCCGCTTCCAGGGCGGCGATCCCCTCCCGGCGCAAGCCGTTAAGCTGTGAAGCCGCAATAAATAGCGGGCGAGTGAATGCCAACTCAATCTGGCGCGCCACAAACAGGGTGTTGCCGAGTTTGCCGAGCTGCTCCCTGGCCTGTTGCAGCGCCCGTTCCGGGTTGTCGGCCGGCTGCTGGTCGCAGGGGAGCGTGACGGCGGCACCAATGCCCTGCTCGTCCACAAGTTCGAGCCGCAGTCCCTCGTCGCACTCCGATAGCCGCATATCGACCCGGATGCGGCGATCCGCGCTCCCTTTTTCAAGCTGCTTGCTGAAGGCCTGATCGTGGTTGCGAAAGATCTCGGTGCCTACCTTGAGACCGGGCATGGGTTCCGACAGGAGTAACCGCTTGCTCTGTGCCTTCTCTTCCACTTTATTGAGGCGCATCCCCACCAGCTCGCCCCCCGGCTTGAAGAAGCCGAGGCCATCGCCGTTGTTGAGGGCAACGGCCTGGCCGTCGATCTCGATGCCATCGCGGGTCACGCTGGTGACGCGCCCGAGCGGCTCCCCTACGTATTTCGGGCTGCGCGGCGAGTCGATGCCTGGCTGTCGGCCATGGAGGAAGTAGTCGGTGCTGCCCCGGTTGAAACTCTTCTTGGGATCCGGCGTAAAGGTGTAGCTGCAACGACCGGCGGAAGCGGCCACCAGATCGGGGCGGCTCGCCAGGATGGTGTCCAGCTTCTGGCGATACCAGGCGGTGACGTTCTTGACGTAGTCGAGCCCCTTGAGGCGCCCTTCAATCTTGAAGGAGCGGATCCCTGCGGCGATCAGCGCCTCCAGGTTGTCGGTCTGATCCATGTCTTTCAAGGAGAGCAGGTGGCTGTTTTCCACCAGCACCTCTCCCCCTGGCGTTTGCAGGGAACAGGGCAGCCGACAGAGCTGGGCGCACTCGCCGCGATTCGCGCTGCGGCCGGTGCGGGCGTGGCTGATGTTGCACTGGCCGCTGTAGGAGACGCACAGGGCGCCGTGGATGAAGAACTCCAGCTGCACGCTCGTGGCGGCGCTTATCTCGCGGATCTGCGCAAGGGAGAGCTCGCGGGCCAGCACCACCTGGGAGAAGCCCACGTCCTGCAGAAACGTCACCTTTTCCGGGGTGCGGTTGTCGGTCTGGGTGCTGGCGTGCAGCGCGATGGGGGGCAAATCGAGCGCCAGCAGCCCCATGTCCTGCACGATCAGCGCATCGGCCCCTGCCTCGTAGATCTGGTGGGTCAGGCGCCGGGCCTGTTCCAGCTCGTGGTCGTGCAGCAGGGTATTGAAGGCGACGAAGACCTGGGCGCCGAAGCGGTGAGCATGGCGAGCCAGGGCCTCAATGTCCTCGAGGCTGTTGCCCGCTGCGCGGCGGGCACCGAAGGCGGGGCCCCCCATGTAGACGGCATCGGCGCCGTGGTTGATGGCCTCGATGCCATAGGCGAGGTTCTTGGCCGGGGCCAGCAACTCCAGGCGGTTGTGATGGTTCTGATCGCGCATAACGTCCGGTTCGAAGGGTTGCAAATGGCCGCCACTCTAGCCAGACTCCCCGCCCCCCGCCTTGATCCCGCTTAAGATCACCGCAGAATGCAGGATTGACCCGGTACAAGAACGTCTGGCTGCCCCCTCATCCCCCGGCCCTGAGAGAGGGCCGACTACGCTGGCACCCGACGCAGAGCTAGATCACGACCTTGAGGGCCAGCCCCAGCAGCACCAGACCGCTCACCTTGTCGATCACGGTGGATTTGGCCTTGAGCCAGGCGAGTACAGGCCCGCGAGAGAGCACCAGGGCCACCAGCACATACCAGAGCGCATCGATGCCGCCTGCGGTCATCATCATGATGCCCCCCTCACGCCAGCCGGTGTCGGCATGCACGAACTGGCTGAACAGGGCGATAAAGAAGATGGCGAGCTGGGGGTTCAAGAAGGCCACCATAAAGCCCTCGAACGCCCCTTGACGTCCCCGTGGCGGGTGCCCATCCTCCTTGCCTGCCTCCCCCCCTGCGGGCCTGGCCAGCAACGCCTTGATCCCGAGCCAGGCGAGGAACGCCGCGCCGCCGTAGCGGATGAGATCGAACAGCAGCGGGGTCTGAGTGATCAGGATGGCGAGGCCGAGGGCCGTGATCAGCGCATAGATGCCGACTCCCAGGCCGTGTCCCAGCGCCGTGGCAACCCCGTGGCCCTGCCCTCCCTGCACCGTATTGCGGATGATCAGTGCCAGGCTCGGCCCAGGGCTGATGGCCCCCATCACGCAAATGGCGGCCAGCGCCAGCCAACTCGTCAGCTCCATACCTTCTCTTCCTTCGTGTCGATTGTTGTCACCCGGGATCAGGGTAGGGGGTGGCTCGCTATGCCAGAAGTGAAAGTTATGAATAGAGTCCATAGCCAGTGGCTATAGAGTGGCACAACCCGCTGCCATCAGCGGCTCACCTGCGGCCCTCCTGTCAACTGCTTGCGACTCTCCCCCAGGGTGAATTGCAGGTGATCCCGCAGGAAGGGATAGGCCAGCTCGCGGAACCAGCGGTGAGCCGGATCCAGGTGGTGGCGCTGGTGCCACAGCAGATGATACTGCTGGACCCGGGTGGCGAAGGGGAGATCGCAAAAACTCAGGGCATGTTCCCGGGAGAGCTGCCAGGCGATATGGGCCGGGGTGGTCATCAGACAGTCTGTGCGCAGCAGCACCTCCACCGCTGCCTGGAAGAAGGGCACCCGGGCAAACCAGCGGCGGGAGAGCCCGCGGGGGGCCAGCACCTGCTCCACCGGGCTGTCCTTGTCCCCACCCCCGCTCACCTGCAGGTGGGGCCAGGCGAGGTAATCCTCCAGGCTGAGCGCCATGCCAGAGAGCGGGTGATGGCGCCCCATCAGCACCACCAGCCTGTCCTCCCCCTGATGCAGGCCGCGGATCTGGTCCGGCACCAGCTCCGTGATGGTGGAGACCATGTCCAGCTCCGATTGCCAGAGCTGGGGCAACTGGCGCTTGTCCCACAGGCTGTACTCCAGCGCCGCCCGGGGGGCGGCCCTCGCCAGGGCCGCACAGATGTCCGGCAGGATGTGCTGGGCCACGTAGTCGGAGGAGGCGAGCCGAAACACCCGCTCGCAGCGCTCGGGGGCAAATTCCGGCGCCTCGTAGAGCCGCTCCAGGGCCCCGAGGGAATCGGCAAGCTGGGCCGCCAGGGCCTCGGCCCGCGGGGTCAGCAGCCAGCGCTGCCCTTCCCGCACCAGCAGCTCGTCGCCAAACTCGCTGCGAAGCTGGCCGAGCTGCTTGCTGATGGAGGGCTGGCTCAGGTTCAGCAGCTCCGCCGCCCGGCTGATGTTGCGGGTCTCCAGCAGCACCTTGAGGGTGGGCAAGAGATTGAGATTCGCTTTGTGCACAGGAGTCACCTCGGGAAGGGGTCGCCGGGATCGGGCCTTCATCTTACGGCAAGGAGAAGCGGAAATTTAAGCAAAATCACGGTCTTGCTCCCGCCACTCCCCTTACACTGGGGGGACCACAGGATGACAGTGAACGCCCCGTGCGGCATAATTTCGCCACTTCCCGCCCCAGAGCGGCCATCACGACAAGCGACGACAAGATGACATACGCCACTATCACCGGGTGGGGAAAATGCCTGCCCCCCGCCTCGCTGACCAACGATGACCTCGGCACCATCATGGATACCTCGGACGAGTGGATCTACCCGCGCACCGGCATCAAGGCCCGCCGGGTCTCCCATGTCAGCACCCAGGCGCTCGCCACCCTGGCCGCCCGTCGCGCCCTGGCGTGCGCAGGCCTGGACGCCGCCGCCCTCGATGGCATCATCCTCGCGACCGCCACCCCGGGCACGCTGGTCCCCAATGGTGCCTCTGCCGTGCAGCAGGCCCTCGGCGCCCACAAGGCGGCGGTGTTCGACCTCAACGCCGCCTGCACCGGCTTCGTCTATGCCCTCTCGGTCGCCACCTCCCTGGTGCAGACCGGCATGATGCAAAGGGTGCTGGTGATCGGTGCCGAGCGATTGACCCAGTTGCTGGACTGGGCCAAGCGCGACACCGCCGTGCTGTTCGGGGATGGCGCCGGCGCCGTCATCATCGAGGCGAGCAAGCAGGAGAGCGGCCTGATTGCCAGCAAGCTCGGTTGTGACAGCGAAGCGCGGGAGATACTGCACGTGCCGAATTTCGGTACGGATCGGGTGCGTTTCGCCGACATTGACGGCCTCTTCACCTTCAACTTCGAGGGGCAGGAGATCTTCAAGCGCGCCGTGCGCGGCATGGGCGAAGCCACCGGCACCGTACTGGCCCAGGCGGGCATCGCCCCCGAGCAGGTCGACCTCATCGTGCCGCACCAGGCGAACGTGCGCATCATCGAGACCCTGGCCAAGCGGATGAACGCCCCCATGGAGAAGGTGATGGTCAACATAGAGCAGTACGGCAACACCTCCGCCGCCACCGTGCCCATCGCCCTGTGCGAGGCGCTGGAGCAGGGTCGGGTCAAGCCGAACAGCTACCTGCTGACCGCCGCCTTCGGGGCCGGGCTGACCTGGGGCGCCGCCCTCATCAAGTGGGGGGATCGCGTCACCCCGATCGCGAGTTGCGACGAGGTGCTGCCCCCCTGCGAGCAGAGCGCCCTCGAACTCATCGCCCATGCGGTGCAGGGTTGCCAGCAGGCCCGCCCCGCCGACGCCTGAGCGAGCGCCAGCGCCCCATGATCCGCCAGGAGCCCCGTGGCTCCTGGCTGCCAGCCCCCCTACGCCCCCTCGCCGTTTCGGCAGCGACATAAAAGTCATTGAAAAGTGTGAATTTTGAGCGAAACATATCAAAAAATGACCACTTGACACTTTTTTGTCGTCAGAATGCGGCCAAGGGGTTCACAACCTTACCGGATCTGGTAGTATGCGGCCTCGCACTTGGGGAGGGGTTCCCGAGCGGCCAAAGGGATCAGACTGTAAATCTGACGGCTCTGCCTTCGAAGGTTCGAATCCTTCTCCCTCCA
>NZ_JBFOCV010000048.1:0-10621 GCF_040907975.1 Aeromonas sp. s10
GGCATCGGTGATGCCATAGCCCGACAAGGTGGTGGGGTTGCTGCCGGCGGTGACGTTGCCCTTGGCATCGACGGTGACGGAGCGATAGGTCCCCGCTACCACCCCGGAGTTTTTATAGGTGGCGGTGATAGAGATGTTACCGCTGCCATCGAACGAGGCCTGACCGGTCACATCCCCGGCCACGGCGATGGTGCGCGCCGTGGTGAGCTTGTTGGCCTTGCCCGCAGCGGTGGTGCCGCCTTCCAGGTCATCCATGTGCTTTTTCAGGTAGGCGGTGCGGTTCGCCAGCGCCTGGGCCTGCTTGTTGGAGGTACCCCCCGGGCCGCCGAGCACCGGGTCGCTGGTTTCGAGCTGATAGACGCCTGCGTCCCAGCTCACCACCTCTTGTAAATTCGCCATATCAGGAGGCTCCGTGGTTGTAGTTGCCGTTGTAGGTTGCGGCGCCGTTGTAGGTCAGGGGCGCCTGGGTGTAATCGAGGGCCGCCAGATGGCAGCGGGCCGGGGCCATCTCTGCCAGCAGGCGCCGGATGCGGTTGGCCTGCACGGTGGTGACCGGGCGGGCGAGGATGACGCGATAGACGGCCCACTGGGACGGATCCCCGTGGGGTTCGTTGCCGTTGTATGCGAGCGTGCCGTCATAGCGGCGGCCCGTAGCGCGTTCGATGATGGTGCTGTCGCCAAAGCCCAGCACGGCCAGCGCCTCCTTGATGGCCCAGGGGGTGCCCTTGCGCTGGTGCAGGCGGAACGAGGCGCTGATGAGGGCTCGCTGCTGGTCTTCTGACTCGGCCAGCTCCCACCAATCCACCGACCTTGCCCAGGCGAGCCAGGGCAGCAGCGGGGCCGGGCAGGTGTCAGCAAAGCGGGTGGTGGTGATCACCTCCGGCGTCACTGTGCTGGCCAGGGTGGCCGCGGCAAGGTGTTCCAGCCGGGTGGCTGAGGGCGGCAGCATATCCCGGGTGGTCGGCAATGGCAGGGGCAGACGATGCACCTTGGCCGCGCCGAACGTACAGCCATCAAAGCCCCGTGTGGTCAGGCGCGCGGAACTGGCAATCGGCGAGAGTGCCGAAGGTAGCAGCGGGGCCGGGACCAGTGCGGCGGTGATGGCGGGCAGACCCGGGAGAGGGACCGCCGGGGCCAGCGGATAGAGGATCCGCGCGTACTTGGCGACGGGGCTCCCCACTGCGCCCGTGAACGGGGTCGCGGCCTGAGCCAGTCGGGTGTTGAGCCTTGGGGCACCGCTCTGACCATCAGACAGGGTGCCGACGAGTTGGCGCACTCGGGCACGGTGGCTGCCCATGGCGCCAAGATCGAAGCCGGCAGGAGCGAGGCGTTGCCCAATGGTCGGCGCCTCAATGGCGTCTGGCTGCATGCTGCCTGCCGCAAGCCTGGCCCTGAGCGTGGCGATGCCCAGCGCACCGGCACTGAGCCCCGGCACGCGGACGAGGGGGGTGAGTTCGGCCGCGCCCATGGCGAGCAGATCCCCCAGGCTCCCCACACTGGCGCGGGTGGTGATATCCGGGGCGCCATAGGCACCCGCCTCGATGGCGCCGGGTGCGGTGCGATGGGTCAGCTTGGCCGTGCCTGCTGCGAACTGACTGACTCCGGCGGGCCTGGCGCGCTGTAATGCCGCCATGCTGCCGATTGGCCCTGCCGCTATCCCGACCGGTGACAGGCCGATCCTGACCCCGGCAATGGCGACCGGCGCGGGGTCATCGTCACCCTGCAGGGTGCCCCGGTAGATCGCCGCCCCGTCGAATGACAGGGTGCCGTCGTGATAGGTCAGTGACCCGCGCCAGACGGGATAGAGGGTTGCCATCAGAGTTTGAAGATCTTATTGGCGCCGTTGTCCCAGGCGATGATGATGTCGCCGCCGTTGGTGCTGACCGGCAGGCCCGCCGCCGTGTCGAACAGGGCGATCAGCGGGCTGGTCGCGGCGCTGCCGGTGTCTTTGTAGATGGCGCAATACTTCACCGCCGCCGTGGGCACGGCGCTGAAAGTGACGTCGGCGGCGTCCAGCACGCCGCCGGTGACCGTCTTGCTGGTCAGGGTCTGCGGGGTGCCGACCACGTGGGACGAGAGCGTGCTGAAAAACTCGTCGCTGCCCAGGGTGGGGGCGTAGGTGTCTTTGATCAGCGCGCACTTGAGGGTGTCGGCACTGGCGTTGATGGCGCCGGTGAGAAACTTCTCGCGGCCTTTGTCATAGAGGGCGTTTGCCATGGTCTGGTCCTTAATCGAGGTGGAGGGTGGTGAGTTTGGCGGCCTGCTGCGCCGTGCAGGTGACATCTGTCAGCGGTGCGCGCAGGGTGACGCTGTCGATCCCCGGCTGGTGCAGGGCGGCATAGATGGCCGAGAGCGGGACGGTGGCCCCGACCCGGTAATAGGCGGCAGCGGTCTGGTTCATGGCAGCGGTGGCCGCTGCAATGGCCTGCTCCTTGCCAAGGCCGGTGGCGTTGAGGGTGGCATCGACGGCATAGGGCTTGATCTGGGAGGGCTCGACGGCCACCAGATCGCACAGGGGGCGCACATCATCTGCCGAAAGCGCCTGGCTGACCCGATTGAGGGTGTCGGCACTGGGTTGGCCGGCAGGGGATAGCAGGGTCACCCGCACGGTACCCGGCGAGGGGCTGTCGACGGCCACATCCGCCACCTCGGCGCTGGCTGACAGGGCGTGAAACTTGTAGGCATTGACTGGCCCGGCGGTGGTCAGCCCCTCAAAAGCCATCTGGCCGCGCAGGCGCAGGCGGTCATCCGATTCATAGACCGGATCGACAGGCGGATTGGCCGCCGGATCCCCCGGGGTGACCAGCAGGCGGGCGATGTTGTACTCGGCGACCAGGTGGTCGAGGGTGGTGCCGCTGGCAAAGGCGAGCAGGGTCTGCTTGGCGGCATCGTTGATGCGGGCCCGCAGCACCACCTCCCGATAGGCGTTCTCTTGCAGCAGCTTGTTGAGCGGCTCGGATTCGAGTTCCAGGGTGGCGGCGATGGCGGCTTGCTGGTCTGCCGGGTAGTAGCTCACCAGGGTGGCCTTGCGCTCGGCCAGGATGGTCTCAATGTCGAGGGGCTCCACCACCGAGGGCGGCGGGAGCTGGGTCAAATCCACGTTGCTCAATTGGCGGCTCCTGTGGGGATGGCGATAGAAGCAGACTCCGGCGCGCCGCCGTCCTTGCGCTGCCAGGTGAGCTCAACGGTAAGGGCGCCATCCATGCCGCCGCCCAGCACATCGACCCGGGTGATGGTGATGCGGGGTTCCCAGTTGATGAGGGCCTGTACGGTGGCGGCCATCAGGCGCAGGCGGGTAGCCTGATGCTGTGGCTGGTCGATGAGGTTAAACAGCTCGCTGCCGTAGTCGCGGCGCATGACGCGGGATCCCACCGGGGTGATGAGGATGTCGCGCACCGACTGGATGATGTGGTCGGTAGCGCTGATGGCGCGGCCGGTGGCTGCATTCATGCCGAGCCAGTTCATTGCGGGCCCCCGGAGGTGCCGCTGCCGGTGCTGACATTTCCGTGCTTGTGGGTGGTCACCTCGATTCCGCCGATGTTGGCGCTGGGGGCGGTGATCTTGCCGCCCGCCTCGATGGTCGAACCGACCTTGAGTGCCTGGAAGCATTCCACCAGGGGGGTGATCAGCTTGACGGTCACCGAGGCGGAGATGGTGGCGGTCTTGATGCCGATCGCATTGAGCGTGCCGGTGGCCGGGTTGTACTCGATGACGGCGCCATCAGCGTATTCAGTGCGGTCGAGGTCCGGGTTGTCATCGCCTGCCAAGGGTTCTGGGAAGGCAGCGCAATTGATGGGGCCGACGATGTAGGCATTGCGCAGATCGCCGCTGACCGAGAGCATCAGCACCTGTTCGCCAATGGAGAGGCGATGGCGGGTGCGATTCCTCCCGGCCCGCGCAGTTGCGTAGGGCCGCCAGTTGGTGATGAGGTCGCCTGTCTTGACGCGACACTCCCCTGATCGCACGGCAGTGACGGTGCCGATGCGGATCAGGTTGTCGATCAGGCGTTGGAGTTCAGTCGGGGTCGGTTGCATGGGGCCATTGTTTTGGGCAATGGCGGGTAAGGCGAGGGGAGGCCAGTGTATCTACGGTGGATACACTGGCGCATATTTAGGTATTGCTCGGAGGTGGAGACTGCTTTACTTGAACCTAGTGGATACTTTCCCACCCTCTCGAGTTACGTCAAAGTCTTTATATGACCAAAAGAAATCATAAAAATATTTATTTTCAGGATGAGCTGTTGGGTTGTCTAATCTTTTGAAACCCATTGATTTATATATTTTATCTAAAAGTTCAAACCCCTCATCCTTTGTATCTTCCACACCAATTTGAAGGAATTCTTCAGTCGATCCTTTTAAGTTAACTTGGAATTCAGTAATCATTTTTTTAGCTAACCCGTGCGTCCTAGATGATTCGTCAACAAAGATGCAACGGATAACTTTGAAATGCCCATTCGTATAAAACGCTGAAAAACAAATAGGGTTGGAATCAAAATCATCATTAACTAAAAAAGAATTGCCATTGACTTTTTTGTCGTTAATCAGCTTCTTATTTGTTATTTTCATGGTGGAGTTGAATCCCGTGTCAATAATTTTTTTTACATTGTTATTATCAGAATATAGTTTTCTCATTTCTGTATAAGTAAGTATTATCACAGGTTCTCCTTTGAGTGGTCTTTAACGTAGTTGTTTAAGGGAAGGTAGATAAGGGCACACTATTATGTGCCCATTCAACTGGGGCCAGTCATGCATAGTCGATGCTAGACCGGTCATATTACCAGCCGATCGCTTTGGGTTCACGGCGCAGGTGGGGGATCAGCTTGGGCCAGTCGCTGTCGCCGTGGGTGTTGGGTTGGATATGGCGGGTGCGGTCGGCCAGGATCTTGCGGGCCTGGTTCAGGGTGTAAGGGTACTCGTGGATGATGGAGTAGTAGCGGCCGGCGTCGCGGTGCTCGGCGACCTCGAGCAGGGGATAGATACTGCGGGCGGCCTCCAACATCCGGTCGGCGGCGCGCCAGCACCAGGTCAGGGTGCAGAGTTCATCATCGGAGAGGTTGATCACCGGTTGTGGGCGCTGGGCGGCGAGTTGCTCGGCCATCCAGTTGAAGGCGTTGATATAGGCTTCTTTGGTCGCCGCGGCCTTGGCGCCGGTGAAACCCATCACCACAAAGATAAAGCCGTCTTTGGTCATCTCATACGCTGGTCGCGCTTCTCCCTTCCCGTCCTGATAGGTAACGAGCGCAAAATTGCGCTCGTTGAAATCTTTGGAACAGTCGAGGGTGGCGATCTTACGCAACACGTCTTTGTGCTGCTTGCCAAACACTTCGGCGACTTTCAGGGAGGTGGTGACAGGTTGGCCTTGGTGCAGGCTGATGATCTCGGCAGGGGTAAAGCTGGTGATGGTGTTCATGGGGTAATTCCTCTGATGCGATGCAAGTTAATCGCCACCGAGAGGGACCAAACTCTGAACACATGCCCGCAGTTTTGCGGAGATGTCTGGTGACGAACTGGACGAGGTTGGTCCTACCGGGCATCAAAGGAAACCGGCCAGCCGTGAGGCTGCCCCGCCCAGCCCGCCATAACTGAAATTGCGGGTACTACTGGGTTGCACAAAAAAACACGCTTGGCGCGTGTTGTGCGCTTTGATGGCTTGCGGGGGACCAACCCCGGCAACGGATTTTGCCGTTGCCCGCGCAGTATCGCGCAACCAACCGCAACCAATCAACCACCAATCGACACAAACCCGCCCGACCGCACACAACACCAGCAGCAGGGTAGCGATTTCCGTCAGGGCAGGGGATGTCTGTTTCGGGCGAGGGCAAACACTGGGCGGTGAGCTGGGTAAGGTTGGCGTACCGGTGAACCAAAGGAATCCGGCGCCCCGCAGGGCCGTTACCCAACACACCTAAGCACGATCAACTGGCCTCTTGTTTATCCTTTATTTTACTGGGGATAGTTGCACTATCAATCTGCTCATGGCGCAGGTAAATTGTGCCATCATCTTCAGTCCAGAAAGCACACTGAGTGGTATTGCAGATAATACGTAATGCGAAAGCCGGTTTTTTATTATTGTTGTATAGAATTATGTTCATCTGCTCTAACGTATTATTTGACAGCATAGTCTTTTGGTTATTCGCAAGATTAGTTCCTTCGGTGTGGACATGCCAAGCCAGTTCAACCACCATACCAATTAATAAGAGTATGGCAGTTCCAATTAGATACGTGATGGCCATACGTTTTAATTTTTCTGACCATTTTATTACTTTTCGTGGCTTACTGACCTTTTTGACTGATTCTATTGGTTTTTTTATCTTTAGTTTCAACATTAAATCTTCGATAAAATCAATTGCTCTGAGTTTAATGGAGGATATAAATCCATTAATCTCTTGGTCGAAACCTGTTAAAACAAACCAAATTATAATAGCGATTCCCATTGCTAATATTGTATATATATAAACAGGTAAGATTGCGAGAGATACTGCCATTACTCCTGTTAAGAGTGTTTGCTCTGTTGATAATGGGAACTCACTGCTGTCCACATGAAAGGATAGAAGGTAGCCTTGGTGCCAACTCATTCCCATTAAGTAAATAAATGCTGTTATGAGGGGCAGAAGAGCCAGTCCAATTTGAACTATCACTAAGATTTTTTCTGGTGAAATAAATTGCTGCCCATGTGCACATTTTTTACTAGCTTGTTGACGGAGCCGCTGCCGCAGTTCGCTACGCTGATTCATCCTTGCCTCACACGATTAAGTTTGCGCCGTATCGTATGGTTTCCAGCTTCGCTCGACAACCTTCTATTTAGTCAAATGGGCCAACAGCAACTCTTCCAACTTTTCCACCTCCTGATGGGTGATGCCCAGCAGTTCCCGCGCCGGATAGCGGATCTCGCGGCCCTTGATGCGGTCTTTGAGGCCGTATTGGTGAATGGTGGCGAGCCGGTTGGCGGTGCCGACAAACTCCACCACGTCCTGCTGTTCACTGGCGCGGGCCTTGAGCCAGGTGGGGTTGCTTATCTTGAAGAACATCTTGCGGCGAAGGCGCCCCCGGCCTTGCTTCAGCTTGGGCTGTGGCTTGCGCGGTGCCATGGGGCTGCCATCGGGCTGGCGGTTGGCGCGGATCCGCTGGGCCTGGCTGGCGCGCAAGGTGCGGGCCATCTCGCCCGCCAACTGACGGCGGGCGGCGGGTTCCATGCTGGCAAGCAGGCCATCGGCCCAATGGGTCAGGCGGTTCAGGTCGTCGGCGGCCATGGCTGATGCTCCCCGTTGATAAAGAGTTCCCAGGTGATGCCGTCATAGGGGTCTTCCGGCGGCTCTGGCAGGTGCTCCCAGCCAATCCCCTGTTCGTTTTGCCACACCCTGACCCGCTCGGTCAGCTTGACGGTGATGATGAGGTCCATCAGGTCATTGGCGAGGTATTCCGCCTCGAAAGTGATGCCCTCCTTGCGCTGTTCGTCGTTGGTCATCAGCTCGGGCTGGTGTTGGCGCAACCAGGCCAGCAGCGGCACCATGATCTGATCCGGGTGGCCGGCAAAGTCCTCGATGCCGATGGTGAGGGGGTATTGCCACTCGAACGAGAGCGAGCGGGCGCCGGTGCTTTCGACGTTGCCCGGGGCGATGAAGATGTGCAGCTTGTCCGGGTTGGTCTTGAGGTGGGGCACGCAGCGGGTCAGTACCTCACGGATCTGTTTTGGTTTTTCCATGCTCCCTCCCGTTCTGGTGGCGTTGCTGGCAGGCGATAAGGCTGTCGACCTGGGCGGCGCAGGTGGCCCAGGCGGCCTCGGTCTGGGTCAGCTGATCCATGAGGTCGCCGTTATTGACCGGGCTGGCGGTCGGCAGTTGGCAGGGCGCCGTGGCGGGACAGGTGAGCCTGATAATCTGCGGCGCCGGTGAGGGCGGGGCGCTGGAGCAGCCTGACAACAGGATCAGGCAGAGGGCGATCTGCCCACTCCTTGAGTTCGGCATTTTCACGTTTGAGCCTCTTGATGGTATCGGCCCGGGTGGTGGCCGTGATGGTCAGATCGCCAAGCTGGCGTTGCAGCTTGGCGGTGGCGGTTGTCTGGGCGTCCAATTCGCCGGTGAGGGTATCGATGGCCCCGTCTTTGGTCTTTTCCCGCCGCTCGGCCTCGACGGCCTTGTCGTTGGCGGCCTTGAGGTCGCTTTGCAGGGTGGAGACTTTGCCCTCAGCCTTGGCGGCGGAGCGGGCCGACCAGCCCCAGCCAGCCAGGGCGACGGCTAGGGCGACGGCCAGTGCCAGCAGCAACCAGGTGAGGGGGGAGCGCAGCAGGCTACGCCACATCCGCCACCTCCTTCACCGGATAGACCTTGGCAAAGTGGCTGTATGCCTTGGCGAGCTTGGTGTCGTAGTCATTGTCCTTGTAGGCCGGGCCGTTGTAGCGGCGGGCAAAGTCAGCCCACTTGCGACCCTGCAGCGCCTTGTGCATGGCGGGATCTTGCTGGATGAAGCGGCACAGGGCGGTGAGGTGGTCCACTTCGCTGCGCTGCATGGCGGTCTGCCAGTCGCTGACCGAGGCAAAGCCCAGCGCCTGCCAGTGGAAGCCCATGATCTGGAACATCCCCCAACTGGCCGACTCGATGGCGGCATCCCGGTGCAGGCTGATGGCGAGTTGCAGCCGCTCCCACTCGGCCGCCCCGCCCGCATAGCCGCCGCGCTTGGGGTTGACCAGGTTGGGGTAATGGGCGGCCATCTGGTCGGCGGCGGCCTTGCCCAGGTGCTGGGTGAGCTGCTTGTAGAACACGTGCCGCTCGAACAGCACCACCGGACGCATGTCGGTGGTGAACCCCTCGCCGATGCTCTCGACCTGGGCGACGGTGGCCATGGTGGCCAGTGGCAGGCCCAGCAGGTCAGCGCCAGCCTGCATGTCGCCGATGCGCAACTGGTTGCCCCGCTCGCTGCCGAGCAGGGCGGCCATGGTGCGAGGGCCAGCCTGGCCGATGGCGGTGATCATGTAGTCCCGCTGAAAGGCGAGCAGGGCGCGCTCGGTGGCATCGCCAAACCAGCCATCCGGATCGAGCGGATAACCGGCTTTGGCCAGGCGACGCTGCAGGTCGGCGACGGCGGCGCCGGTATCCCCTTTTTTCAGGCTCATGGTTGCCTCCTGTCGGTGGTGCGGTAGTGCTTTTTGCTGCGCAGCAGGTGGTAGATAGAGCCGCCGTCACTCCACACCGCGCACAGTAGGAAGGCGGTGATGATGACGGAGGCGAGGTCGGGGACGAGGATGGTGCCGAACAAGAAGCGGATCGGCACCGATGCCGTGGCGACGCAGATCACCCAAGACAGCCAGGCAGGAAGCGCCTGATAGCGTCCATCCCGGCTGTCAAAGAACATGACACGCAGGCAGATGGCGGTGCACATCAGGGCATAGATCGCGGTGTAGATCATGGCGTAGGTGGGATTAGTGGGGATCATCGTTGCCCCCTTTGCCAATGCGACTGAACAGGGTACCGAGCTGGCCGGGGATCGCGTTCATCGCGACTTTCAGTATTTTCACTGCCAGGGCTGCGGCTACGATGGCACCGACCCCCTTGTTGATCTCGATACCTACCGGCAGCAGCTTGGTCAGCATCTGGACGGTGAAATCTGCTGCCAGCAGCCCGCAGATGAACGAGGTGATAAACAGGAGGATGACTCGCCCGGCAATCTTCTCCTCGCTGGTGAGCCCAAAGAGCAGTGCACCGGCGAATGAGCCAAGCAGGATGATGGGATCGAGCCAGGGCGCGGTGGAGGCAAGCGCAAGGGCGAGCGCTACGCCATTGGCGGTACTGGCTGAAATGGGTTCTGGCATCGTGCTCTCCTATCGTTTGCTGCCGTAGTGGCGAGCGGTTTGAAATTCGTGGATGGTCTGGCACTCGGCGCAGCGTTCGCAGCCCCGGATCGCTTCACGGCGCGCCTGCGGGATGGTGTTGTCGCAGTCGATGCAGTAGTGCGGGCCGGTGCCACTGATGCGGGCGGCGTGGATGCGGGCAGCGAGTTGCTGCTCGCTGATGTCGGCCAGTCGTTCGAGTTCATCGTCGAGGCGGCTCATGGTCAGTCCCATAGCTGGATCAGCGGCTGCTCGGCCTGGGTGGGGGCCGCTGGCATTGTGATGAGGGTTCCGGTCGGGAGGATGGGGCCGAGCGCGGCCAAACCGGGGTTGAGTGCGAGCACCTGCTCGGTGATGCCTGCGGTGTAGCCGTAGTGCCGGAACAGGATGAGGTCGAGGGTGTCACCCTGTTGGCTGCGCAGCTCCATCAGATGAGCGCCACGGTGATGTGGGTGGTACCGAGGATGTCGCGAATGGCAAAGCGGGCGTCGCGGTAGAGGTCGTCAGAGCTGATGATTTTGGCATCGGCCCCTTTGACGCCATCACCGGTGGCGCTGTAGTCGGTGTAACGCTCCAGCAGGTTGGCGCGGGTCATGGCATAGATGGCGCGCCGGTAGCTGTGCAGGTACGCCGATTCGCCATTGATGACCTCGCCCGGTACGGCGGCCAGGGTGGCGACCCCTTCTGCCTCACGGGCGCGGCGCCAGTCAGCCAGATCCCGGTTGACGCTGGTGATGGCGTCGATCACGGCATGCTTGAGGCGGGCCGTGGTGACGGTGCCATCGAGTCGGACGGTGTC
>NZ_JBFOCV010000049.1:0-33691 GCF_040907975.1 Aeromonas sp. s10
CGCCGCGAACTGGACAGACGCGAACGGCAGGCCGCTGCCAATGGCCGCGCCTCCCTGACCGACCGCAACTAAGGAGCAACAGCCATGATGATGACCCTGGGCTGGTTCGTGTTTATGCGCTCGACCCTCGCCCCCCTCTCACAACAAGACGAACGGGCATGGCGCCATCCGGGCAATAACCGGATCGGTGCTCGTCCTGCCTATCAGTTCCTCGGCCCCGATGATGAAACCACAACCCTGAGCGGGGTGCTGCTGCCCGAAGTGACCGGCGGCCCCGTCTCCCTCGACTTGCTCAACAATATGGCTGACAGCGGTCAGGCTTTCCCCCTGATCCAGGGCGATGGCGTCATGCGTGGGTCATTCGTGATCGAGGGCATCAGCACCACCCGCAGCGAGTTTTTCAGCGATGGCACCGCCCGTAAAATCGAGTTCACCATCAAGCTCAAGCGGGTCGATGACAACGACAGATCCCTTGTCCAAACCCTGCTGGGCCGCACCGCGGGCAACCTCTTTGGCCGCCTGGGCCTGGGCAAGCTGGTCGGCAGTATCGGCAACAAGCTCGGGGGGCTTCTCTGATGGGGGCTTTCGACCAGTTCGGCACGCGATTGGCCGAAGATTTGGGGCTGACCAATCCGCTCGACGCCTTGCGCCAAGGCCACCCGATACCGGCTTACCAGGTACTTGTCGACGGCAAAGACATCTCGGCCGCCATCAGGCCGCGCCTGATGTCGATGACCATCACAGACAACCGGGGCTTCACCGCCGACACCATCGAGATCACCCTCGATGACAGCGACGGCCAGCTCGATATGCCACGCCGGGGCGCCACCCTGCGCGCCCTCATTGGCTGGCAAGGCCAGGCCTTGGTCGACAAGGGCACCTACAAGATCGACGAGGTGGAGCACGGCGGGGCCCCGGATGTGCTCACCATACGGGGCAAGTCAGCAGACCTGCGCGGCGGCATGAACAAACTGCGTGAGCAAAGTTGGCACCAGACCACAGTCAGCGACATCGTCAGCCAGGTCGCCGCCCGCTACCAGCTCACCCCCTGCGTGGGTGACTCACTCAAGGGCCAGCTGATCGACCACATCGACCAGGCCAACGAGAGCGATCTCGCCTTCCTCACCCGCATGGCTGGTCAGTGTGATGGCATCGCCACCGTCAAGAATGGCCGCCTGCTGTTTATCAAGGCGGGCCAGGGCACCACCGCCAGCGGTCAGCCTCTGCCGGCCATCACCATCACCCGTCGGGATGGCGATCAACACCGCTTCTCGGTTGCCGACCGGGATGCCTACACCGGCGTGACCGCCTACTGGCAAGACAACAAGGAGGCGGAAAAGAAGAAAGTCGAGGTGAAGCGCAAGAAGAAGAGCAAGCCATCGCCGGAACGGCCCTTGCCCCCGGGGGTCATGGTGAACAAGCAAGAGAACGAGCTGCTGGTCGGTAGCAGCGAGAACGTCAAAGAGCTGCGGCATGTCTATGCCAGCCAGGCTAATGCCATGCGGGCCGCCCGGGCTGAATGGGAGAAGCTGCAACGCGGCGTGGCCGACTTCCAAATCACCCTGGCGATGGGCCGCCCTGAACTCTACCCGGAGCAACCCACCACCGTCAGAGGGTTCAAAGCCCAGATTGACGAGGCCGACTGGCTGCTCACCCAGGTGGTGCACGACCTCACCAACCAGGGCTTCACCAACCGCCTGCAGCTCGAAGTGAAGCTCGACGAGCTGCCAGAATGAAAAACAGCAGTCGCAATCCCGAATAGTAATACGGGGGGAATTCAATCCTCACATGCTCAACTCAGCCACGAGGCAGGGGTGTTATCTCTTACTTGGTGGTTTTTTGTCATTAAGGGGTTGTTTTATACACAGCAATCCCCATATCCGTATAGAGCATGTCGCTCAACAGATGAAAGGCTAGCTGATAGATGCACAATTACAGATATGACTTGCCGCGTAGTGGGACAGGGTACTTGAAGTATGAAGGGGTTAGCCCATTTCAGCCCGATAGCGTCTATTGTGTCACCTCTAATGAGGTGCTTTCACCTGAGCATATCAAGCATGTTCAACAAGGTTTGGAAAAGACGCATTCCGTACGTTTGGCATTTTATGAGACTAATAATGGAAGGCACATTTTCAAAGAAGTTGTTTAAAAACAAATCGTTGTAAATGTCTTATGCCGATAAATCCAGTTATCGGCGTAAAGGAGGTTTGATTATGGCGCGACCAGGCATTTACCCAGGCCATGTGGTTAGTCTACCAAGCAGCAGTCAGAAAATGACGATTTGGTCGATTGATCGTGCGGATAATAGTGCCCTTTGTCTCTGGTTCAATGAGGAATTGGGTGGGCTACCTGTCCAGTGGACTTTCTCACTGGAGATCTTGGATGTGGACGCTGACCAGCCTTCGCATAGCAGCCATATCCCGGACTTTGCACCTTATCCTGGCGGAGTTGTGAAGCTTCGTAGCGGCGGTCCTGCAATGACAATAGTGGAAGCGTCAGATGATGGTATTCAGTGCGTTTGGTTAGACTCGTCGAACAACAGAGAACCTTTGTCTGCTTTGTTTAATCGTTTGGCTCTGGTTGCTGCTGTTTGAGGTCTAGAACGGCTCTGCCTGCGTCTTCCACATACATCCAGGGGCCTCCGGCCCCTTTGTCTTACCCCAAGCCTGACCGCGCATAATGCGACATTCTGTTAAATCACTACCACCAACAGAAATCGATCATCATATCCGCTGCCGCCACTTTGCCGCCACAACTGCTTAAATGACTAGCACACCAAAAGTAACCGATTGTTTTTAAATTGATTTTTCCATGACGAAAATAACACACCAAAGAGCATAGAACTTTTTTGGCATGCTATCGATCTCAACGAGTTATAAAGCAATCACTTATGAGGCGAAACCCGGCAAAGAGACGGGTTCAGGTCAATTCTGGCACCCCGTTTCCCGAATTTTGCTTGCACTTTTTCGGCCTCGGGGCTGACGCCTCGGCGGCAAAAACGGATGCAATGCGAACAGGGATGGGGTGTAGCTGGCGGCCATGTCGGGTGGACTCCCGAGCTCGGGCCGGCTGTTGGGCCGGTATGATAGCACTCTTTATGGATAAATTGAGCGGCAAACGTATGCGAAAAACAGGAAATGTCCGCCATCTCCCGCTCTGTCGCCCTTTTGGGAGGGCTCCGGCGACACCGACAGGTTGGCCGTTTGACACACACTCCATGACATTCGGGCAAAAAAATAGCAGGGGGAGGAGAGGATCCTCACACACCTGCTGCTGTTACCTGTGACGCCTGCGAGCCTTAACGGCGGGTGGCGTAGGGATTCGGGTAGTTGAAACCCTGGGTATAGAGAGATTGGGCAAACCAATAGGTTGAATTGCTGCCTGACATCATAAACTCCTGATTGCTTAACAAGTTACGTACCTTAATGCGGGTTCACATCCTTGAACTGACACTCGGTTCCATGGAGGCGCACTTGCTTTGCTTCGGTTCCCTGGAGGCATTGATTGTCATCCTGACAAGTGGGCTGGCCACGGCGGCTAATTTACCACCCGGCGCCCAAAAGACAATATTTTTGTGACTGATATCACAAAATTGATGTTGTGCTGACACGAATAAGGCAGGCAGTGAAGTTCGCCATCCATGCTCCCTTTCCCAGCACAAGCAGAGCGTCATTTGCGCTGATCGCTCACATTTTTGCGTGATTGACTGTATTATCGTTATCCTCTTCCCCGGCCCGCAGAGTGGGGCCCGACATTTTCCATGCTGGTAAGGAGTCCCGACGTGGCACAGCTCAGTTCTCTGTCTCCCAAGTTGATTTGGCAATTCTTCGAGCAGATCTGCTCCATCCCTCACCCCTCCAAGCACGAAGCCCAACTGAGCGCCTGGATCGTGGCGTGGGCCCAGGGAGAAGGCCTGGCGGTCAAGCAAGATGCCGTCGGCAACATCATCATCAAGAAACCGGCCACACCGGGGATGGAAAACCGCAAGGCCGTGGTGCTGCAAGCCCACATCGACATGGTGCCCCAGGCCAACGCCGACACCCAGCACGACTTCACCACCGATCCCATCGATGCCTACATCGACGGTGAATGGGTCACTGCCCGCGGTACCACCCTGGGTGCCGACAACGGCATGGGCATGGCGGGCTGCCTGGCCGTGCTGGCCGACAAGACCATCAAGCACGGCCCGCTGGAAGTGCTGCTGACCACCGACGAAGAGACCGGCATGACCGGCGCCTTCGGTCTGGAAGCGGGCTGGCTGGAGGGCGAGATCCTGCTCAATACCGACTCCGAAGAGGATGGCGAGGTCTACATGGGCTGCGCCGGCGGGGTCGATGCCAATATCCGCTTCCCCCTGGAGCGGGTCGCTGCCACCGAGGGTGAAGGTTTCGAGCTGCAGGTCAAGGGCCTGCGCGGCGGCCACTCCGGGGTCGACATCCATCGCGGCCGCGGCAACGCCAACAAGCTGCTGGTCCGTCTGCTCAAAGCCGCCGAACCGCTGGGGGTGCGCCTTGGCGATCTCAGCGGCGGCACCCTGCGCAACGCCATCCCCCGCGAGGCCCGTGCCAGCCTGCTGGTGCCCGCCGCCAGCGTGGCTGACTTCAAGGCCCTGGTGGACCGCTACGCCGGCATCTATCAAAGCGAGCTGGCCGCCACCGAGGCCAACCTCACCGTGCTGCTCACCGCCCGGGAGAAACCGGCCCAGCTCATGAGCGAGTCCCTGCAAAGCCGCCTGCTGGATGCCCTGATGGCCTGCCCGAACGGGGTGATGCGCATGAGCGACGCCATCCCGGGCGTGACCGAGACCTCCACCAACCTGGGTGTCATCAAGACACTCGAGGGGGAAGTCTATGTGCAGTGCCTGATCCGCTCCCTCATCGATTCCGGTCGCGAGAACATCGAGCAGATGACCCGCTCCCTGTTCACCCTGGCCGGCGCCAGCTGCGAGTTCACCGGCGCCTACCCGGGCTGGGCACCGAACGTGGACTCCCCAGTAATGGCGCTGGTACGCAACAGCTACCAGACCCTGTTTGGCGAGATGCCGAACGTCATGGTGATCCATGCAGGCCTCGAGTGCGGTCTGTTCAAGAGCGCCTACCCGGACTGGGACATGGTCTCCTTCGGCCCGACCATCCGTGGCGCCCACGCACCGGGGGAGAAAGTACACATCCCGGCGGTCGAGCGTTTCTGGCAACTGCTGGTTCACGTGCTGGAACATATCCCGGCCAAGTAAGCCAGCTCACGACCATACCGATGCCCCGCCCAGTGCGGGGCATCTTTTTTGTGCTCCCTCCTCGGCCACCTCTCTCATATCCCCGATTCCACGCGCGGCCCTGGCTTGAAACCGTATCCATGAACAGGTCTGCATTTGAAAACCCTTTCCATGATTTATGTAAATTTACAACACAAAAAGTTGATCCAGCTCACATATACCCCTAGGATCAGAACGTGACCAAGGTCACACAACCCATGAACCACAGAGAAACGAGGTCATCATATGTTCGAGAATCTGGCAGTGCTGTTCCACCTGAAGGGTGCAACCAGCAAGAAAGGTGCTGAAGAGAAAGACACTTATGCGCCTGCAACCCGCAATTACTACTTCCGTTATGGCGCCTGATATCGCCTGTCCGGAAGTTGAAATTAGCAACGTAATAAAACTACAAAACAACTCAGCAATCCACACAGCAGCCACCCCCATCGGGGCGCTGTCCTGCCCGGGCCAGAATTTCCACGGCCAAACCTGAACTCCAACCATGAAGATGGGGCCCGCAGGCCCCATTTTTTTATTCCGTTTCCGCCTCTATTGCGCCTCCTCGGTGCCACCTTGCAGCGATGCCGGTCGCGACGTGGCGGGCGCCGGCATCATATCGCCTTTCCCAGTGGCACCGCCTCCTGCACGGGCAAGGGGAAATGGCAGGCCACCTGATGCCCCTGCCCGCCGCACGCCTCAAGGGTGGGCGAGCGGGTGCGGCACAGATCCGCTGCATGGGGGCAGCGCTGGTGAAAGTGGCAGCCACTCGGCGGCGAGATGGGGGACGGCACATCCCCCGTCAGCAGAATGCGCTGGCTGCGCCGCCGTGGATCCGGCACCGGAATGGCGGAGATGAGCGCCTGGGTATAGGGATGGCGTGGTGCCAGGTAGAGTGCCTGGGCCTCGGCCAGCTCGACGATCCGGCCCAGATACATCACCGCAATCCGGTCCGAGATGTGCTTGACCACCGACAGGTCATGGGCGATGAAGATGATGGCGAGGTTCATCTCCCGCTGCAGATTGAGCAGCAGGTTCACGATCTGGGACTGCACCGACACGTCGAGCGCCGACACCGCCTCGTCACACACCAGCAGCTTGGGCTTGAGGGCGATGGCGCGGGCGATGCCGATGCGCTGTCGCTGGCCGCCAGAGAACTCATGGGGATAGCGATCCACCGCGCTGCCGGGCAAACCGACTTTCTCCAGCAGCTCCTGCACCCATGTCCGGCGCTGTTCGGCGTTGCCCTTGCCGTGGATGATGAAGGGCTCCTCCAGGATCTGCCCCACCGTGTGGCGGCTGTTGAGGGATTCTGCGGGATCCTGGAACACGATCTGCATCTCCTGACGCAGGGATCGCATCTCCTTGGGCGAGAGGTGGGTGATGTCACGCCCCTCGAAGGTGATGGAGCCGGCGCTCGGCTCGAACAGCTTGAGCAACGAACGCCCCAGGGTGGACTTGCCGCATCCCGACTCCCCCACCAGGCCAAGGGTCTCCCCCTGCCTGAGATCAAAGCTGATGCCATCCACCGCGTAGACGGTGTATTGCTTGCGCAAGAAACCGCCACCCATCTTGAAATGCTGCTTTAAATTGCTTACCGACAACAAGCTGGTCATGACTTCCATCCCCGACGATTCATGGCAGCAGACGACCTGGTCGCCTTCCCGCCGCCAGGCTGCCCTGCGACACCCCGTAACACCAGACCGTTCATAGGCTCACCTCCTTCCAGTGGTGGCAGGCCACCCCGTGGCGTTCGCTCAACTGCTCGGTCACCGGTATGGTCTCCACGCAAAGGGGCGTGGCATGGGGGCAGCGGTTGGAGAAACGGCACCCCGCCGGCATCTCGTGCAGGGCAGGCACCTGACCCTTGATGGTCTTGAGCAGGCTCTTTGGCACATCTTCCAGACGCGGGATCGAGGCCATCAGACCATGAGTATAGGGATGGCGCGGGTGGTCAAACAGTTCATAGATATCGGCCCGCTCCACCGCACGCCCGGCATACATCACCACCACCTCGTCGCACAGCTCCGCCACCACCCCGAGATCGTGGGTGATGAAGATGATGGCCATGCCGGTCTGGGCTTGCAGCTCCTTCATCAGATCCAGGATCTGGGCCTGGATGGTCACATCGAGCGCCGTGGTCGGCTCGTCGCAGATGAGCAGGGCAGGTTCGCAGGCCAGCGCCATGGCGATCATCACCCGCTGGCGCATGCCGCCGGAAAGATTGTGGGGATAGGCCGCGAAACGCTGGGCAGGCTCGGGGATACCCACCTTCTTCAACATGGCGATGGCGGCGTCACGGCGCTGGGCCTTGCTGTAATCGGGGCGGTGGAGGCGAAACACCTCCATCAGCTGATCGCCGACCGTCTGCACCGGGTTGAGGGCCGTCATGGGCTCCTGAAAGATCATGGAGATACGGTTGCCACGCACCTTGTACATCTGCTCCGGCGGCAGATTGAGCAGCTCCTCCCCCTGAAAGCGGATGGAGCCCCCTACCACCTGACCGTGGGGCCTTGGCAGCAACCCCATGATGGCCAGCGAGGTGACGCTCTTGCCGCAGCCGGACTCGCCGACTATCCCCAGGGTCTTGCCCGGGGCGACCTGGAAGCTGACCCCGTCGAGCACCTTGATCTTGCCGTCGTCGACGGCGAACTCCACCTCGAGATCCCGCACCTCGAGGATGGGGGACAGAGACTGTCCCTCATGATCTCTGGTGCCGGGGGCGATGGCCTGTGTGTTGGGCATGACTGCTGCTCCCTTCTGGGCCACATCAATGATGTGCATAGGTCTTGTCGATCAGGGTGATGGGGGCCAGCGCCTTGCCGTCAGCCTTGGCCTTCTGGGTCTCCTCCTTCACCTTGGGATCGATCCAGAGCAGGCCGCCACTGCTGTGGGGGTAGCCATCCATGGGCCAGTAGAGCAGATCCGGGGTGTTGCGGGTGGCGGGCACCTCCGGCAGCATCACATAGCGCCAGCTGCTGGCGCGCACGTAGTTGAGCTGAACGCCGGGCACGAAGATGGCGAGATCATAGATGCGCTGCTGGATCTGGTGGGAAAGCGCGGCCCGCTTGTCCATGTCGAACTCGACGTTGTAGGCGTCGATCAGGCTGTCGAGCGCTTTGTCAGCCACGTTGAACAGGTTGTTGGTCTGGGGCTTGTTGGCGTTGTCGGAGTGGAAGGACTCCCAGTATTGCGGATAGAGACCGCCGCCCCCCCAGCCAAGCCAGGCCGCCTCATGTTTCTTCTCCAGCATCACCTTGAAGCCGGTGGCGCCATCCACCAGATTGAGCTCCAGATCCAGGCCCGCCTTCTTGGCCTCTTCCTTGAGCACGGTCAGCCGCTTGGAGTGCTCCTGGCTGGTGTAGGTGAGGGCCAGGGTGAGCCGCTCTCCCTTGTCGTTTTGCAGGATGCCGTCCGGTCCCTGCTTGCCGTAACCGCCCTTGGCGAAGTACTCCCGTGCCTTGGCGATGTCGTAGGCCCGCTCAGGGAGCGCGATGTCGGTGAAGGCCCCGAAGCCAGAGCCGAAGGTGGTAGCGCGGTCATAGTCGCCGTGCAGCACCGTCTCTATCATCTTGTCGATGTTGAAGGCGTGCTGGATGCCGAGCCGCACGTTGAGATCCGCCAGCTTGGGATTGGCCACGTTGAGGTGAACCCCCTGCCCCCCCTGCTTGGTATCGGTCATGGCCATCACCTTCTGCACGTATCCCTGCTTGTACTCCGGTGTGACCGCCTTCTCATGCCACCAGTTGGGCAGGATCATCTCGAAGGTGTCCAGCTCCCCCTTGAGGAAGTGGCGGAACGCGATGTTGTGGTCGCGGATCACCTGCACCTTGATGGTGTCGAGGTTGAACCTGTGCTGGTTGTAGCGATCGTCTTTTGCCCACCACTCCTTCTGCTTGCTGAAGGTGACGGACTTGCCCTTCTTCACGTCGCTCATCACGTAGGGGCCCGTGGTGGGTACCACGGCCCAGTTGTACTGCTTCACCCAGTTCGGGCCCATCTTGTAGTAGTGCTTGGGCTGGGGCCACAGCTCGGTGGTGTTGAGGAGATCGAGCTTGGCCTTGCGGCTGCCCGCCTTGACCAGGATGGTGTGGTCGTCAATCTTCTCCACCGCCACCACCTCGGTGGTGTAGTAGTTGTTGAACCAGGGGCCCTTGATGTCCTTGGAGCGCATCATCTCGTAGCCGAAGGTGTAGTCATCGGCGGTGACCGGCTTGCCGTCGGACCACTTGGCGCGCGGGTCGAGCCTGAAATAGACGGTCTGGCTGTCCGGCGCGATGGCCCAGGCATTCGCCAGGGCCGGAATGGGGTTGCCCGTGTTGGGATGGAAGCTGATGAGCCTCATCTGGTTGTCGAGGATGAAGGAGCGGAACGAGCCGTTGGAATCCGGCCCCACGGTGCGAAACGTCAGCGGGAAGCTGTCGACGAAGAGATTGAGGTTGCCGCCGGGCAGCGCCTTGGGAGAGGCGAACACGGGGTCGGTGTCGTTGGTCTCCCACGTCAGATCCGCGGGCAGGCTGGCCGCCCACACCCAGGATCCGTTCAACAGCAGAAAGAGAGCACCTGTCCATTTGATTTTATTGTTCATGTTTGACTTCCTGGTCATGCCCCTGCACTGGGGGCGTCTTCATTAAGGGTCCTGTCGATGTGCCCTGGCAAGGCGCCACCGCTCACTGATAACGGGTAAATTTGCGCGGATCGAACGCCTCCCGGATGGCCTCCCCGATAAAGGAGACCATGATGAGCACCAGGCTCACCGCCGCCACCACCGAACTCACGATCCAGATGGCGTCGAGGTTGTTGATCCCCTGGGAGAGCAGCTCCCCCCAGCTCGGGGTCGGCGGCGCCAGGCCAAAGCCCAGGTAGTCCAGCGCCGTCAGGGTGGAGATGTTGCCCACCACGGCAAACGGGGCCAGGGTGACGATCATCATCAGGGTATTGGGCAGAATGTGGTTGAAGATGATGCGCCGGGTGCTCGCCCCCTGGGCCCGCGCCGCCATCACGTAGTCCCGCGCCCGCTCCTTGTAGGTGAGGGTGCGCATGTACCAGGTGATCCCCATCCAGCCGAACAGCACGTTGATGCCGACGAACAGGCCGAAGTTCGGCTTGGCCAGGGAGACCAGGATCATGATGACGTAGAGGAAGGGCACCTGGGACCAGATCTCGATGAAACGCTGCATCAGGAGATCGAACCGACCGCCGAGGAACCCCATCATGCAGCCGATGCTGACCCCGATGACATAGCTCGCCACCAGCGCGATGAAGGCAAAGCCGATGGCGATGCGAAAGCCGTAGACCAGCCGTGCCAATACGTCGCGACCGCTGGTGTCGGTGCCGAGGAAGTGGCGCTCCGCCAGGCTCGGAGCATAGGGCGGGTAGGCCTCCTCCTTGAAGTCCTGCTCATAGGGGTTCCAGGGGACCAGGGGCAGCAACACCCAATCCCCCTTATCTTCCTTCGCAAATTGGCTCTTGAGCTGGCGGTAGTTGGTCTCGTACTCGTAGTCGAGCCCGAAGTGCTGGCCCGGGATCACGTCCCCATAGGTGGGGAAATAGAGCTCCCCCTGATAGCTCACCGCCAGGGCCCGGCTGTTGACCAGCAGTTCCGCCAGCAGAGAGATGACCACCAGGACCGAAAAGATGACAAAGGAGTAGTAGCCGCGCTTTATCGACTTGAAGCGCTTGAGTTTTTTCAGAGTTACCGGATTCAGGTTCATACTCACTCTCCAAACCGCACGCGGGGATCGACCAGGGCAACGCAGATGTCGGAGACAATGTTGCCCACCAGCATCAGCATGGAGGTGATGGCCAGAATGCCCATGACGGTGGGGTAATCCCGCTCGACAATGGCCTCATAACCGAGCAGGCCGATGCCGTCGATGTTGAAGATGGTCTCGATGAGGAAGGAGCCCCCGAAGAAGACGGTGAGCACCGACCCTAAGTGACTCGCGATGGGGATCAGGCTGTTGCGCATGGCGTGATCGGTCACCGCCTTGCGAAACGGCAGCCCCTTGGCCACGGCGGTGCGCACGTAATCCGCCGACAGGTTCTCCATCAGGCTGTTCTTCATGGTCATGGTGAGGATGGCGAAATCCCCGATGGCGTAGGCGATGAGCGGCAGCAGGGCGTGGGCGAAGACGGTGCGGATCTGATCCCAGCTGCTCTCCATCCCGTCAAACTCGTCCCCCGGGAAGCCCCCCATGGGCAGCCACTCCAGATGGAACGCAAAGACGGTGATGAGGAAGATCCCCACCACGTAGGCGGGCAGCGCATAGGCCATGTAGATGAGCATCGAGCTCAGGGAATCGAAGCGGCTGTTGTGCCTGAGCGCCTTGGCCACCCCGAGCGGGATGGAGACGGCATAACTCAGCAGAAAGGTGGCGAGCCCGAAGAAGGCGGTCACCGGCAACCTCTCCTTGATGAGATCCCACACCGGCTCGTAATAACGGGTCGACTCCCCGAGATCCAGCACCGCCAGCTTCTGCAACCAGTCCCAGTAGGCGACCAGCATGGGCTTGTCGAGGCCGTAGAACGCCTTAAGCTCTTCAATCTGTTCGTCGGAGAGTGCCTGCGCCCCCTTGCTGCCACTGGAGCGTCCTGACTCGTTTTGCGAGACCTGCGCCTGCAGCAGCATGCGCTCGACCGGGCCGCCCGGCACGAAGCGGGTGATGGTGAAGACGAGCAGGGTGATACCGAGAAACGTCGGGATGATCAAAAGCATCCGACGTAGGAAATACGACAGCATGGTGGAACCTCGTCCTTGTTGTTCTTTTATGGCCAGTCACATCCGGTGACGGGCCTATCCTTACCTGGCATTACTCACTGAATTGACTGGCATTGACAGACAATCCGGCTCGGTCACTGTAAAAGCTCTGCAACAAAAATCAAGTAGAACCCTGTCTGCGACCAGGAATGTCCCCCCGCAGCATATCCCGCGGATGATTTTTTCCAAAAAACCCAACTTCAATATAAAAAACTGCTACGCCTACCCGTCCAACTCGATTTTAATTATTAAAAAATTAATTACACAGGTGTTTTAATCCATGCAAAGCAAAGCAAAATCAACAAGTTAATGACAAGCCGGACTGCTTTCTTATTTACCTATAAAAGAAGAGGGATAGCCGCCCCCATCCTCCGTTCCCCGGAAAACGCTCTCGCCATAAAAGCAGATGAAAATACTGCAAAAAATCGTTTTTTCGATATCGGTACCGGAGTGACAAGCGACTTATCGATAAGTTCAAAAATAATCAATAAAATTGTAAAAATCGAACTTAACAACATCTTTACATAAGTTGACGCGGCATTTACGGAATAAAACGCCAAAAATATTCCATCAAGTGCATATTCCCATCTAATTCCCCCTGCAGCCCCCATCCCCGCCGCTCCATTTGACGTCCATCACCAAACCTTGATAAGCCTTACGCACCGCTCCAACGAGGGCGGTAATGGAAGCAAACAATAAACAATCAGGAAGGATACTAGCGATGCTTAGGAAAAGCAGACTCTCTGCTGCCGTAGCGTTTGCCTTGGCGAGCGCGGCAGTTGTGGCCACCCCTGTCCTGGCCGAAGAGGGCCAGAACGTAGAAAAACTGCAAAAAATCAAGGTCACCGGCTCCCGGATTTCCCGGGTCGATGTGGAAGGCGCCACCCCGGTCGTCTCCGTGACCAAGGCGAAAATCGAGCAATCCGGTCAGCAGACCGTCGCCGATTACCTCAAGCAAGCCTCCTACAACTCCTTTGGCGGCGTCTCCCCTGCCTCCGGCAGCTCCTTCCAGTCCCAATCCACCGTCGGCCTGCGCGGCCTGGGTTCCGAGCGTACCCTGGTTCTACTGAACGGCAAGCGGGTAGCGGGTTCCCCCACCATGGGCGGCACCTCCATCAACCTCAACACCATCCCCATGGCCGCCGTTGAGCGGGTCGAGGTCAACCTGGACGGCGGCTCCGCCATTTACGGTTCCGACGCCATTGGTGGCGTGATCAACGTGGTGCTCAAAGAGGGCTACGAAGGGCTGGACTTCCAGGGCCGCATCGGCTCCCCGAGCGAAGAGGGCGGCGACGAGAAGAGCGGCTCCATCGTGGCAGGGGTGGCCGGTGAGAAGGGCTCCCTGATGGCGGTCTACGAGCACGACAAGAAGGACGTCATCTACGCCCGGGATCGTGACTATCTCTCCAAACAGGGCAACGACTCCCCGAGCCCCTACGGCCGCAACGTGGAAGGGATCACGGGTCTTGACGCCAACGGCGACCCCATCTGGAAATACGGCCCCCTGGCCGGCGCCACCAATGCCGACGGCTCATGCAAGGAGCCCTTCGTCGGGTTCGAGGGCGGCTGTAACTTCAACTACGGCCAGGTCGCGGCCACCACGGCCTCCCGCAGCCGTGACACCCTGTACGTGAACGGTCGCTACCACATCAACGACAACGTGGACTTCGTGCCGCAGATCATCGGCTCCCGAGTCGAGAGTTTCGGCCGCTTCGCCCCGGCCGCCGGTGCCTTCACCATTGACCCGGCCAACCCGAAGAATGCCCAGTTCTTCGCCGACAACGGCCTGGATGCCGCCGCCACCCAGGGTCTGGGTGAGGCTGCCTACGCCTACTACCGCTTCAGCAACGTCGGTCCCCGTGACAACTATGTCACCGACACCACCGGCAGCATGAACCTCGGCTTCGAAGGCACCATCGCCACCGAAAGCGTCGGCGACATGCAGTGGAACGCCGGCTACATGTACTCCAAGACCGACAACAAGGAGAACGGCACCGGTTACGTGCTGAAGTCCGCCGCCCAGCAGGCGGTCGCAGACGGCAAGTTCGTCGGTGGCGAGTTCGACGCCTCCACCACGGCCTCCATGGCCGCCGACACCAGCCGCCGCTCCACCATGGACTTCTACCAGTGGTACGCCGGTGTCCAGTGGGACATGGGTGAACTGCCGGCCGGTCCGGTCAGCTGGTACGCCGGTGCCGAGTACAACGACTGGGTCTATGCCGACAAGTACGACGCCCAGTCCGAAGCCGGCAACATCATCGGCTCCTCCGGCAACTCCTCCGGTGGCGTGCGTGACGTGACTGCCGCCTACATCGAGTCCCTGGTGCCCATCACCGAGCAGATCGAGCTGAACGTGGCCGGTCGCTTCGACAAGTACAGCGACTTCGGCAGCGCCTTCTCCCCCAAGGCGAGCCTGCGTTACCAGCCGCTGGACAACCTGATGCTGCGCACCTCCTGGTCCCGTTCGTTCCGCGCCCCCAGCCTGAGCGATCTCTACTCGGCTGACTCCTTCTCTGCCGACTGGGCGAAGGATTACGTCTACTGCGAGGCCAACGGCATCTCCGCGGCTGACTGCCCGAACCGCCAGTACGACACCACCCGTACCTCCAACGAGGAGCTGAAGGAAGAGACCGCGGACACCTGGAACTTCGGGGTGGCCTACAGCCCGGTGGATGACCTGAACCTCTCCCTGGACTACTACACCATCAAGATCGAGGACGTGATCCAGCTGAACTCCCTGCAGTCTCTCATCTATGACGAACTGAACAGCGGCAGCTCCAGCAGCATCACCCGCAACAGCCAGGGCAAGATCAGCAACGCCATCGCGCCCATGGTCAACCTGGGGACCCTCGAGACCTCCGGCCTCGACCTGAAGGTGGATTACACCTACGACCTGAACTACGCCACCGTGCGTTATGACCTGGGCGGTACCTACATCCTGAAATACAAGGAAGGTCTGTACGCCGGTGGTCCCGTCATCGACAAGATCGGCCAGAACGGTCTGCCCCAGATGCGCTTCAGCTCCGGTGTGGGTGTCAACGTTCCCCAATGGTGGAATATGGATACCTACCTGAGCGCGAACTACATCGACTCCCAGAGCCAGGACTACATCGCCGATACCGGTGAGGAAGTGGGCCACATCGCATCCCAGACCACCTGGAACCTGAACGTCGGCGTGGAAGCGCCCTGGAACGGCAAGATCCAGGTCGGCGTGAAGAACATGTTCAACGTGGGCCCGTCCCTCGAGAGCGATGGTTTCACCTATGACGACGAGCTCTACAGCATCGACGGTCGCATCTACTACCTCGACTACAGCCAGAAGTTCTAATCCACCAGCAAACCACAAGCCGGCCCGTTCGGGCCGGCTTTGCCCAAGGTCCCAAGGAAGTTACGGAGATAGGGTAATCCTATGAAGACAAGGACAATTACAATGAAGAAAGCGCTCCTCGGCAGCCTGATTTCGGCTGCCTTGCTGACCAGCTTCAATCTGAGTGCCGCCACCGCCGGTCAGGCCGTGGACGCTCAAGCCGCCACCGACAATGCATCCAAAGTTTCCCAGCAGAAGATCGACAGCTACGCCGAATCTGCCGAGTCTGCCCTGGCCCAGTACAAGGCCGCCCTGCGCCAGGTAGACAGCCTGCGCGCCTACAACGAGCAAGTGGGCAAGATGGTCGACTCCCAGAGCGCCGAACTCGCCTCCATGCAAAAGCAGATCGCCCAGATCGACCAGACCAGCACCGAAGTGGTGCCCCTGATGCTCAAGATGATCGACTCCCTCGAGCAGTTCGTCTCCCTGGACCTGCCGTTCCAGAAGGTGGAGCGTGAGGACCGCGTGGCGGCCCTGACCGATCTCATGAACCGGGCCGACGTCACCATCTCCGAGAAGTACCGCAAGATCCTCGAGGCCTACCAGATCGAGGAGGGCTTCAGCCGCACCATCGAAGCCTACAAGGCGAGCCTGGACAAGGATGGGGACGAGAAGACCTACGAGTTCCTGCGCGTCGGCCGCATCGCCCTGCTCTACCAATCCCCGGATGGCAACGAGACCGGCATGTGGAACAAGAAGACCCGCCAGTGGGAAGTACTGCCCCAGGAGTATCGCAGTGCGGTTGAACAAGGCCTTCGCATCGCGAAGAAGCAGGCGCCCCCCGCCCTCATCAAGCTGCCGGTTCAAACTGCGGAGAAAGCATCATGAAAGGAATCAAACTTGCCATCGCCTCGCTGATCGCGGGCGCTACCCTGGTCACCCTGCCGGTGACCGCCGCCGAGAAGCCGGTGGATCTCAACGCCCTGCTCAATCAGGTCAAGGCCGCCAGCACCAGCGAATCCCAGCTCAACAAGGAGCGGGAAGCCCGCTTCCTGGCTGACAAGAACGAACAAGGGGCCCTGCTCGCCAAGGCCAAGGCGGATCTCGCCGCCGAAGTCGCCAGGGGCGAAAAGCTCAAGGCCACCTTCGATGCCAACGACAAGCAGCTCACCGAGCTGACCGAAACCCTGCGCCAGCGCTCCGGCAACATGGGCGAGATGTTTGGCGTGCTGCGCCAGTTCGCCGGTGAATTCAAGGGGATCTTCAATGCCTCCGCCCGCCGGGTCGAACATCCCGAGCAGACTGCCCTGCTGACTCGCCTGGCCGAGAGCAAGGAACTGCCCTCCAGCGATGACCTGACCGCCTTCTGGACCACCACCCTCAGCCGCATGGTCGACGGTGGCAAGGTGAGCCAGATCCCGGCCACCGTGGTCTACGGCGAGGGCAACCAGGCCCAGAAGACCGTGACCCAGATCGGCGAGTTCAACACCGTCTCCGAAGGCAAGTACCTCACCTTCGTGCCGGAGACCGGCAAGTTCGAGCAACTCTCCCGCCAGCCCGAGAACGCGGTGCTGGAACCGGTCGCCAAGTTTGAACAGGGTGGCGGCAGCGTCGAACCCATCTTCATCGACCCGTCCCGCGGCGTGATCCTCTCCCTGCTGGTGCAGTCGCCGACCCTCAAGGAGCGCATCGATCAGGGTGGATCCGTCGGCTACGTGATCCTGGCGCTGGGTGTCATCGGTACCCTGCTGGCCCTGTTCTGCGGTGCCCGTCTCTCCCTCATCGGCGGTGCCATGCGCAAGCAACTGAAATCCGAGCAGATCATCAAGGGCAACCCCATCGGCGAGATGCTGGGAGCCTACCAGGATCACCGGGGTGACAACATCGAGGATCTGGAATCCAAGCTCGACGAGATCATCCTGCGCAACGTGCCCAAGCTGGAGAAGGGCATCAGCCTCATCAAGCTGATCGCCTCTGTCGCCCCGCTGCTGGGCCTGCTGGGTACCGTGGTCGGGATGATTGCCACCTTCCAGGCCATCACCCTGTTCGGTACCGGCGATCCCAAGCTGATGGCTGGCGGTATCTCCGAGGCCCTGGTGACCACCATGCAGGGTCTGGTCGTAGCCGTGCCCATGCTGTTCCTCTACACCATCGTGCAGACCCAGAGCCGCCGTCTGATCCAGGTACTGGAAGAGCAGAGCGCCGGTTTCGTTGCCCGTTATCAGGAACGTCTGCACGCCGCCAAAGCCGCAGCCTAAGGAGTCACCCATGTGGTTCTGGTTGATTGAAGAAGTCGAGTCGGTCCGCCGGTTTCTGGGATTGGGGGGCGACGTGCTGGTCGCCCTGTTCTTCCTGACCCTGATGATGTGGGCCCTGCTGCTGGAGCGCTGGTTCTACTTCATGGCGGTCTACCCCAAACAGGTGAAGCAAACCAAGGCTACTTGGCTGGCCCGCAGCGACCACCTCTCCTGGTCTGCCAAGCAGATCCGCCGCGAGCTGGTCTCGCGGGTGGCCATGGCGGTGGACAAGGGGATGCCGGTCATCAAGGTGCTGATCGCTCTCTGCCCGCTGATGGGGCTGCTCGGGACCGTGGTCGGCATGGTGCAGGTATTCGACACCCTGGCCATTACCGGCACCGGCTCACCGCGGGCGATGGCCTCGGGGATCTCCAAGGCGACGGTACCGACCATGGCGGGCATGATTGCCGCCCTTTCCGGCCTGTTTTTTGTCAACCAGCTCGATCACAAGGCCAAGTTGGCGGTGCAGAAGCTGGAAGACAACCTGAAACACGGCTGATGCAGGATGCACATCCCCGGCCGGGCCATGCCCGCCGGGGCACAGAACAAGCAAGGAGTTTTTTGCCATGAGAAAACGTCACAGCGACAGCGGTGCTGACGAGGCGGCCATCGATTTGACCCCCATGCTGGACATCGTGTTCATCATGCTGATCTTCTTCATCGTCACCACCTCGTTCGTCAAGGAGTCCGGCGTGGAGATCAACCGCCCGAGCGCCAGCACGGCCGAGACGGTGAAGAAGGGGAACATCATGGTCGCGGTCCGCGAGAACGGTCAGGTCTGGGTCGACAAACGGGTCGTCGAAGTGGGTGCCGTGCGCGCCAACATCGAGCGGCTGCGGGCGGAGAACCCGGAGAGCGCCGTGGTGATTCAGGCCGATACCGAGTCCCGTTCCGGGCTGGTGGTGCAGGTCATGGACCAGATCCGCATGGCCGGTGTCCAGAACATCTCCATCGCGGCGAGCAAGAGCAGCTGATGCCGGAGCGAGCCCTATGAGATACCTGATATCGTTGGCGGTCTCCTGCGTAGTGGTGTTCTTCCTGTTTCTGGGAATGAACAAGCTCATCACGCCGGATCACCGGGAGCTGACGGAGCGGGAGGACGTCACCATGACCGACTTCATCCGCCTCAAGCCTCAGGAGACCCTGCAAGAGAAACAACGGGAACTGCCCAAACCGCCGCCCCCGAACCGCCCGCCGCCCCCGCCCGAGATGGAGGTGGCGAGCACGGACAGGCCGCAGATGGAGAGCTCCCCCATGGACATGCCCAAACTCGACATCCCGGTCAACATCGGTGGCGGCAACGCCCTGGGTGCCTACAGCACCGGCGGCGGTGGCGGCGGCATGGGCGGCAACAACGGCGCCATCCCGATGGCGACCTTCGAGCCCATGATGCCCCGCAAGGCGGCCCTGGCCGGTCTCGCATCCGGCAAGGTGCTGGTGGAGTTCACCGTCACCGAGCGCGGTACCGTGAGCAACATCCGCATCGTCAAGGAAGAGCCCCGCAGCTATGACCTCGGCAAGGCGGCGCGCCAGACCATCGCCAAGTGGACCTTCAAGCCGGCCATGGTGGACGGCAAGCCGCAGGCCAGTCGCATGCAGCAAGAGATCGAGTTTGCGACCAACTAAGGAGGGTGGCGATGAAAAAGTTACATACCCTGATCCTCGCCCCGGTGGCCATGGCGGTGCTGCTCAGCACCGCCACCTGGGCCGCCGAACAACCCGCCCTGTCTGACCGCGCCTACCGCGCGGTCAACAAGGCCCAGGCGTTGATCACCGAGAAGAAATACGGCGAGGCCAATGCCAAGCTGCAGGAGGCGCTGTCCGGCGCTGGCGAGCGGGTCTACGACAAGGGGGTCATTTTGCAGACCCTGGGCTTCGTGGCGGCGCAGCAGGAGAAGTACGGTCAGGCGACCAAGTACTTCGCCGACGCCATCGCCACCGGCGGCCTGCCGCCCCCGGTGGCCCAGCAGGTGCGCTACAACCTGGCCCAGCTCTACATGGCGGAGGGGAACTTCAAGGGTTCCATCAACACCATGAAGGAGTGGTTCGCAAACCTCGGCAAGGACGAGAAGCCGACCCCGCACGCCTACATCACCCTGGCCAACGCCCATGTGCAGCTCAAGCAGTACAGGGAAGCCATTCCGGCAGTGGACAACGCGATCAAGCTCTCCGCGGGCAAGGCGCCGGAGTCCTGGTACCTGCTGAAGATGGCGGCCCACTACGAGCTGAAACAGTACAAGCCGGCTACCGAGGTGCTGACCGCCCTGGTGGACCGCTACCCGGAGAAGAAGAAGTACTGGACCCAGCTGTCGGCCATGCACATGCAGGCGGGCAACGATGCGAAGGCCCTGGCGGCACTGGAAGGGGCATACAACCTCGGCATGCTGACCGAAGCCAACGAGTTGCAGCGGCTCGCCAACTACCTCGCCTTCGCCGGCATTCCCCACCGCGCCGCCCGCGTGATGGAGAAGGCCATGAAGGAGGGGCAGATCGAGAGCACCGCGGCCAACTACAAGACGCTGGCCAACTACTGGCATCAGGCCAAGGAGCTGGACCCGGCCATCGACACCCTGGCCAAGTCCTACAAGCTGGCCCCCAATGCCGAGCTGCAGCTCAAGATGGCGCGCATGATGATCCAGAGCAAGCGCTACCAGGATCTGGTGGCCTTCGCCGCCAAGCCTGCCGCCAACGCCAGCGGCGAGCAGCGGGCGGATCTGAAGTTCCTGACCGGGGTCGCCTATTTTGAGCAGCAAAAGCCCAAGGAGGCGCTCTCTGCCTTCACTCAGGCAGCCCAGAATGGCAACGTCAGTGGTCGCGCTTCCCCCTGGATCAGCTTCTTGAAAGAGCAGCAGGGCGGCGCCGTCACCCAATAAAGCTGCGCGGCCCGGCTGGCGGGACGGGGATCTCCCCGACTCGGCATCCGGGCCGCGACACATCGACAAGGGGTCACCCCGCAGATTGCCTTGGTGGCAATTGGCCGCTCTTCGGAGCGGTCTTTTTTATGCCCCTGCCTTTACCCCGCCATAAAAAAATCCGGAGCCTGGGCTCCGGATTGGGTCATTGCCTTGCGAGAGAACAGGCCATGCAAAGTGCCGGCCTGCCGCTCAAACGGTCATCAGTAGCTGCACACCAGCTTCCAGCTGCCGTCGCCCACTCTGAGTTCGCTGCTGGTATAGCAACCTGGACAACTCAGTAGCTGCATATCAGTTTCCAGCTGCCGTCGCCCGCCTTGGGCTCGCTGCTGGTCCACCAGTTGGCCTGCCACACCGCCTTGCCGTTGGTCATGCGGTCGTTGCCATTGGCGTGATCCCCGCGCGGCCAGGTCGGATAGGCATTGTAGTCCGCCGGGTTGACGTTCTGGCTGGCACAGGTGGTGCCACCGCTGCCGCCGTCACCACCGCCACTGCTGCCCAGCACCGCCTCGGCCAGGGCCGGGAAGTCGGACTTCAGGCCTATGGTCTGGCTGCCGGCAATCAGGCGCATGCCACTCGGCACGCCGGCGGCCGGCAGGTAGTAGGTCATGGCCACTTCCACGTCGGTGCCCGGCGTCCAGGCTTTCCAGGCCGGCAGCGTCAGAGCCACCTTGTGGAAGTCCTTCTCATTGGCGATGCCGTCCGAGTTCTGGTTGCCACCACTCTCCACCACTTTCAGTCCCATGCCGCTCTGGTCGGTGATGGTGTCTGAGGTGGAGGTGGGGACCAGGAACTCGATGCGGGTGCCGCCCGGAATGGTCTGGGTCGATTTGTTGGTGAGCTTGAGGGTCGGGTTGATCGGGTAGTTGGAGTCCCCTTCCTTGAAGCCGGAGAGGCTCACGCCGATGTCGAGCTGGGCGGCCGGAGCCGGCAGATCATTCTGCTTCAGGGCCGCCTTGTCGGCCTTGCTGAACTTCTCGTAGGCGAGGCTGGTGAGGGTGCTGCCCATCACGTACTCGTTCTTCGCGGCGTCGAAGTCATAGTCCCCCGCCATCTCCCAGAACATGACGCCCCCCAGGCCCCGCTTGACGATGTAGTCGAGCTTGTGACCCATGGACTCTTCATCTTCGGTGGAGAGGAACACCTTCTTCTGCTCGTTCCAGAGCCAGGGCGCATGGGCCTTGTCGTCGTAGTAACGCACATACTGGCCTTGCATCACGTGGGCCGGGTTGTTGGGATCCAGACCCCAGGCCTGGCCGTAGCTCGGCAGGGTGGTGATGCCGAGGCTGGCCGCGTGCTCCAGGTTCTTGGCATGCCACATGGGCACGGCGCCACCGCCAATCTCCTTGCCGTTCTTGTCAAGGTCATGCCAGATGTTGTCGATGCCCACCGCCCCGTTGCCGCACGGAATGGTGCTGCCACCGGTGCCCGGCTGGCAATCGCTCTGACTCGGCAGCGCCGCCTTGCCACCCAGACCGTGGGTGCCACCGGTGACCCCCTGCCAGCCACGGGTGTAATAGGGCACCCCTATGTTGATCTTGCCCGCCGCCAGGGCACCACGGAAGTAGTGGGCCGCCCAGGCGGAGTTGAGATAGCCGATGCCGCCAAACTGGGCCTGGGTGTAGACACCCCACTGGGACAACTCGGGATCCGCCTTGTTGTCGAACAGGGCGGCGTTGTGACCGACAAAGTGGTTCCAGGCACCGTGGAAGTCATAGGTCATCAGGTTGACGTAGTCGAGGTACTGGGTGACCTGGAAGTTCTCCATGCCGCGCAGCAGGTAGGCCGAGGCCGGCGAGGCGATGGTCAGCATGTACTTGCGACCGTCCTCGGTGCCGGCGCTGTCGAGCTTGTTGCGCAGGGTCTTCATCAGCACTTCATAGTTCGCAAAGAGCTTGCCGCGACACTGGTTGGAGAGCGGGAAGTCGTTGGGGTTGCCCGCATCCTTCATGGAGGTGGGGTACTCGTAGTCGATATCCACCCCATCGAAGCCGTACTGGCGGATGAAGCCCACGGCCGAGTCGGCAAAGGCGTTGATGCCGGCGGTGTTGACCGAGCAGTCGCCCTTGGTGGTGGCGGCGTAGAAGCCGCGGGTATCGGCCCAGCCCCCAACGGAGATGAGGGTCTTCACGTCCGGGTACTGCTTCTTGTACTTCGACAGCAGGTTGAAGTGACCCTTGTAGGCAAACTCCGGATCCATCTCGGCGCCCGGCACCCCGTTCCAGGTCAGCTTGGTGGCGGCGTCATCCACCTTGATGGTGTGACTCTGCTCGTCCACCGCCGCGAAGGCGTAGTTGATGTGGGTGATCTTGTCCCAGGGAATGTCGCTCACCAGGTAGGCGGGCAAGCCGTTCTTGCCGGTGCGCCAGGAGGTGAAATACCCGATGACGCGGCGGCCGTGGTCATCCCCCATGCACTCGCTGCCGTCGGCGCGGTAGATCTGGCGCACGTCGCAGGAGAGGTTGCCGCCGGTAGGGGGCAGCGCCGCCTCTTCCACCTGCACGTCCACCTGGGCCGACTCGCCAGAGAGGTTGGTCTTGTCGGTCGCCACCAGCTTGAGGCCGGTCAGCCCCTTGTTCTGGGGCGTCCAGCTCAGCTGCCAGGGGGCGCTGGTGTCCTCGCCCACCTTCTGGCCATTCACGAAGAGCTCGACCTTGGCGACGTCGTCATTGGCGTCGGTGACATTGCCGCTCACGGTGAGGGCGCGGCCCAGGGTCACCCTGGCACCGGCGGCCGGGCTTGCGATGCTCACCCTGGGCGCCTCTGGCGCCACCACGGCGGCGACCTTGAAGCTCGAATCCGCCTCGCTCAGCACCTTGCCGTCTTTATCCAGCGCCCGGGCCTTGAGGGCGTGATTGCCCGCACCGGCGGCAGACCAGCTGGCACTCCAGGGAGAAGCCGTGGCGGTGGCGACCAGAACGCCGTCGATGAGGTATTCCACCCGGGCGAGTGCCGTGACCGGGCCGCTCAGCGTCACCGCCAGGGCCACACTGGCCCCCTCGCTGACGCTGGCACCCACGGCGGGGGAGCCGATGGCGACGACCAGGGCCGGCGGCGGCACCTCGCCACCATACAGCTTCCAGGCATCGGCCCAGACCACCCCCACCCCGGGGGCGTAGTGATAGGGGGACGCGCCGCACCAACCGGAGTAAGGGAATTCCTTGCATTCATAGAGGGCGCCTGCGTTGCTGACGATGTCGCCAGCCTTGTAGGCGGTGCCGGCCTGATAGGCGGGGTAAGCGGCCTGCGCCCAGGCAGGGACGGCCGCAAGGGCGACCAGCATGGCAAGCCTGCTGGGCCTCAAGATCTGTTGCATATTGTTATCTTCCTTGTTTTGTCTTGGCTTCAATACCGGGAAAAGCGCAATCGCAACAGGGAACAAGGGAGCGACAACAGGCCATGGACGGGCCACAAACCCTCAAGTCACCCTGGGTAACCCCGCTGTCTGGCCCGGATGGGACAGATCGGAGGCTTTGCGTCCCGGCATCACTGCCGGTTTGCCCTTTGCCTGGGTTCCGTGAGGAACGGCTCGAGTATAGGAAGCAAGTGACCACTGCTCAATCTTTATTCTCGAAGGAAAATATGTGAATGCTGGCCGCCTCACACTTTTCGCTCCCACCTGATGACAAATAGATCATCAATATCAAACTGTTAGCCACGTCAAAAATGGCAGATGGGCTCCTTTGTCTCCTCATAATGTGCGTTGGTTCACTGGTCAGAGCTGCCAGAAATGTGACAATGCGCGCCCTTGGCCACGATGCCAAGGCTATGGAAACACTGGCAAAAATAAAAAAAGGAATACCCATGAAAGGAACACCTACCCTGCTGTCGCTGGCCGTGGGGCTCGCGCTCGCGTCCCCGTCTCTCTACGCCGCCGGCTTCAGTTGCCCGGCCGACAGTGCCCTCACCCCCATCCCCGCCATCCAGGGCAGTGGCGACAAGAGCCCCCTCGTCCCGGACGATCAGTTCGAAAGCGCCCAGAGCGTCTCGGTCAAGGCGGTAGTCTCGGGTCTGGGGGAAAGCCTCAACAAGGGCTTCTACCTGCTGGATGTGCAGGGGGACGGCAACCCCGAGACGTCGGACGGCATTTTCGTCTACCTCAACGACAAGAACTTCGCCAGCAAGTACCCGGACATCCAGCCGGGCGCCCTGGTCTGTCTGGAGGCCAAGGTCGAGGAGTATTACGGCCACACCCAGCTCAAGCCCCTGTTTGACGGCAGCACGCCGCGCCTGACGACCCTGGCCCAGGGCGACGCCCCGGCCGCCACGGCGCTGCGGGTACTGGAGGGGGAAACCCTGGCCCGAGCCCTGGAGCGTCACGAAGGGATGCGGGTACGCCTTGACGCCGACAGCGCCCTCAAGATCAGCCGCAACTTCAGCTACGACTATGCCGCCCGGCGCAACAACCTGGTGCTCGCTCACGGCGCCCCGCTGATGAAGCCGACCCAGCTCCATGTGGCGAGCAGCCCCGAGGCCGTGGCGCTGGCCGAGGCCAACGCCAGCAACCGCGTCTTCCTCGAGTCGGACTTCAAGGCGGGGGACGGCAAGCTCCCCTGGCTGCCCGCCTGGGAGCCGGAGCAGGGTTACCTGCGCATCGGCGATGCCCCGGTCAATCTGGAGGCCATGGTCGGCTACAGCTACAACGAGTACCGCCTGATCGTGCCCCGGGATCAGACCATCACCGCGGGGGATCTGCTGCGCACCGGCGACAACGATCGCCAGAGCGCCCCGGCCCGCCTGGATGGCACTGACCTTCGCATCGGCAGCTTCAACGTGCTCAACTACTTCACCAGCCACTCCAGCGTGGGGGGTGCCCTCAACGTGCTCTGCGCGGATCAGGCGGATGCGGACAGCGCCAAGGGCTGCAACCGCGGCGCCAAGAGCCTGGAGGAGTTCCAGTTGCAGCGCGCCAAGATCGTCAACGCCATCACCGAGATGGACGCCGACCTGCTCGGCCTGATGGAGATGGAGAACAACGGCTTTGACGAGCACGCCGCCCTCCACGATCTGGTGGAGAGCCTCAACGCCAGGCAGAAGGAGGCGAGCAAGCACTACGCCTTCGTCACCCTGCCCAAGGCCCTGCTCACGGAGGATCGCTTCTTTGGCGGCGACGCCATCATGGTGGCCATGATCTACCGCCCCACCCTGCTCACCCCGAGCGGGGATGCCGACGTCATCCCCCTGCCCCAGCAGCGCTACACCACGGGCGGCGTCACCAAGAGCGCCGGTCAGCGGGACTCCCTGGTCCAGCGCTTCACCGTGGCGGGCAGCGACGCCCCCCTGACCCTGGTGGTCAACCACCTCAAGTCCAAGGGGTCGGGCTGCTATGAAAACGGAGATGGCAAGACGGAGCCTGCGGACCTGCAGGGCAAGTGCACCGAGTTTCGGGTGAGCGCCGCCAAGGTGCTGGGGGAGGCGGTGAGCAAGATGCCGGGCCAGGTGCTGCTGGTGGGGGACTTCAACTCCTACGCCAAGGAGGATCCCATCCGGGTGCTGACCGACTATGCGCCGGTCGCGGGGGAGCGCCAGATCCGCTCCGCCTCCCACACCTACATCGGCGACAAGCCCTATGAGCAGATGGGCCAGACGGTGGCCAAGGGTTACGGCCTGGTGGATCTGAACGTCAAGTTCAACCAGGAGAAAGCCATCTCCTACAGCTACGAGGCCGAGCTCGGCACCCTGGACTACGCCCTCGCCAACCCGGCGCTGGCTGACAAGGTGGTGGCGGTGGCCGACTGGCACATCAACTCCTTCGAGAGCAACCTGTTCGAATATGGCAGCGCCTACACCGGCGATCTCATCAAGTCGGACAACCCCTTCAGCGCCTCGGACCACGACCCCGTCATCGTTGACCTCAAGCTCAAAGAAGCGAGCAAGGGGGGTGGCGGCGCCATGGGCGCCCTGCTGCTGGCCCTGTTGCCGCTCGCCTGGCGGCGCCGTCGCTAAGACGCGGCATCCTCGATGCCAGGTGCAAAGCCCGCGATGATCGCGGGCTTTTTTTGTGCCAGGGCCATTTGAAAAACAAATGCAAAGGGCCACATCATGGGATTAATAAATACCCTGTTGCCCCCGCCTCGCCCCTTTCCCAGGGGCTGGTACCCTGTCGACGGGGAAACCCGGTGCTGACACCAGGGGCCGGATGGCGTATCCCGCAGGCTGCCGAACGAACCAACCACCACACGGCAGAGGATGGCATCGCGCAGCCCGCGCCATGGCCATGGCGGCATCGGCGCCAATCCCCTCCCCCCCCCCGTCAGCGGCGGCCAGGGCCGCTGACGCCCTCGCGGACAGGGTGAAACGCCATTTGCCAGACAAATGCAAAGGGCGAGATCATGGGAAATCCAAATGACAGGCAAACAAAAAGGCCACCGCGATGCGGTGGCCTTGGTGCTTTCTTGCGAAAGATGGTGGAGCTACGCGGGATCGAACCGCGGACCTCTTGCATGCCATGCAAGCGCTCTCCCAGCTGAGCTATAACCCCGATGTGTGTGAGTGACGCTGCATCACTCTGAATTTGGTGGAGCTACGCGGGATCGAACCGCGGACCTCTTGCATGCCATGCAAGCGCTCTCCCAGCTGAGCTATAACCCCAAATTCGGTACTGAACGAATGGTTCTGGCGGCCATTCATCCTCAATAATGGTGGAGCTACGCGGGATCGAACCGCGGACCTCTTGCATGCCATGCAAGCGCTCTCCCAGCTGAGCTATAACCCCACAAAGGTCGGCCTGGGTGATACACACCGCACTGCCCTGGGTACTTCATGTCAATCGGGAACCTGGTGGAGCTACGCGGGATCGAACCGCGGACCTCTTGCATGCCATGCAAGCGCTCTCCCAGCTGAGCTATAACCCCTTGGATTCCAGATTGTGCGAGGAGAATTTGGTGGAGCTACGCGGGATCGAACCGCGGACCTCTTGCATGCCATGCAAGCGCTCTCCCAGCTGAGCTATAACCCCAACTCACCTCGGCGCTACCAAAGTTATCTCTGGCAACGGAGGCGCATGATAGGCATCACCCGCTTTGCTGTCAACCCAAAATTCTCGCCCGCTGGAGCGTTTAGTCAAAATTCAGACAGTTAGCTGTTTTTACCGCCAACCTCGTCGCTATGTCGCTGTTTTACGTCGCAAATCCGCTTGAGGCCAAAATACGAAAGGCCCCCGTCAGGGGGCCCTTTTCATGCCATGGCCGATGTTTATTCAGCGGCCATGCGCGCTTCGATATACGCCAAAGCGCGATCGATGCGGGCGAGGACCCGCTCCTTGCCCACCAGCGCCATCACGGCGTCGATGGCGGGGGAGAGATTACCCCAGACCAGTGACGGCAATGTGCGACGGCAAGCTTACTCGGCGGCCATGCGCGCTTCGATATACGCCAGGGCGCGGTCGATGCGGGCGAGGACCCGCTCCTTGCCCACCAGCGCCATCACGGCATCGATGGCAGGGGAAAGATTACCCCAGACCGGTGACGGCAATGTGCGGCGGCAAGCTTACTCGGCGGCCATGCGCGCTTCGATATACGCCAAAGCGCGGTCGATACGGGCGAGGACCCGCTCCTTGCCCACCAGCGCCATCACGGCATCGATGGCAGGAGACTGGCCCAGACCGGTGACGGCCACACGCAGCGGCATGCCGACCTTGCCCATGCCCTGACCCAGCTCGGCGGCGGTCGCTTCAATCAGATCGTGCAGCGCCTCGGTGGTCCAGGTCTCCAGGGCCGCCAGCTTGGTCTTGGCCAGCGCCAGCGGCTCGGCAGCCACACCGCGCAGGTGCTTCTTGGCAGCCGCTTCGTCGATGGCCTCGTACTCTTCGAACAGGTAGCGGCTCTGGGCAGCCACCTCCACCAGGGTGTTGCAGCGCTCGGCCAGCAGGGTGACCACATCGGCCAGCGCCGGGCCATTGCTGGTGTCGATCTGCTGGTGTTCCATGTGCCATGCCAGATGCTTGGCCACATAGGCCGGATCCAGGCTGCGCATGTAGTGATTGTTCAGCCACAAGAGCTTGTCGGTGTTGAAGGCGGAGGCGGACTTGGAGATGGCATCCAGGCTGAACAGCTTGATCATCTCGTCGAGGGTGAAGATCTCCTGATCCCCGTGGGACCAGCCCAGACGTACCAGATAGTTCAGCAGCGCTTCCGGCAGGTAGCCGTCGTCGCGGTACTGCATGACGGAGACGGCACCGTGGCGCTTGGAGAGCTTGGCGCCGTCGTCACCCAGGATCATGGAGACGTGGGCAAATTCCGGTACCGGCGCGTTCAGCGCCTTGTAGATGTTGATCTGACGCGGGGTGTTGTTGATGTGGTCTTCCCCACGCACCACGTGGGTGATCTCCATGTCCCAGTCATCGACTACAACACAGAAGTTGTAGGTCGGCGCGCCGTCGGTACGGCGGATGATGAGATCGTCCAGCTCGGTGTTGGCGAACTCGATGCGGCCACGGACGTGGTCATCGAACACCACGGAACCTTCGGTCGGGTTGCGGAAGCGAATGACGTGCGGCGCATCGGCCGGATGATCGTGAGCGTGATCCCGGCACTTGCCGTCATAGCGGGGCTTCTCGCCGTTGGCCATCTGGCCTTCGCGCAGCGCTTCCAGCCGCTCCTTGGAGCAGTAGCACTTGTAGGCACGGCCGTCGGCCAGCATCTCGTCGATGAGGCCGTTGTAGCGATCGAAGCGCTTGGTCTGGTAGTAGGGGCCCTCATCCCAGTTCAGCTCCAGCCATTCCATGCCCTCAATGATGGCGTCGATGGCCTCCTGAGTGGAACGTTCCAGATCGGTATCCTCGATACGCAGCACAAACTCACCGCCCTGGTTCTTTGCAAACAACCAGGAATAGAGTGCGGTACGGGCACCGCCGACATGCAAAAAGCCGGTCGGGCTGGGAGCAAAACGGGTTTTGACTTTCATCTTTAAGCCTTGTGTAGAGGGCCTTGGGCCAATTCGTTAAAAAAACCGTCGCATTTTAGCACCGACAATGACGGATGGGAAAACCATGGCGAGGCAGAGGGGAAAATAGGGTCTATTCCCGCAAAAACCGCTGTTTTAGAGTGATGTCTCAGAATTTTCCCTTTTTTCCCGCTTAGCTAGGCGAGGTTGCTGGAGAGATCTCCCGCACAGCCGATACTTCAGTCACCCCGTCAACGAACCCTCAACGATACAAGGAACGCGCGATGCAGTTTCGTTCTATCCAGAATCGTATCCTGGTACTGGCCGGTGTCGCCATGACCACGGCCCTGGTCATCCTGATCCTGCTCAACCAGTATTCAGGCCGACAGACCCAGCAGCTCACCATCGACTCCAGCCGCGCCGCCCTGCAACAGGAGGCGTGGCAGAAGGTGAGCGCCAACGCCCGCGCCGAGGCCGCCACCATCACCCAGCTGCTGCAAAAGGGGCTCTCCTACACCCAGCAGATGGCCAGCGTTTTCGCCCGCCAGCAGGAGGGCAAGCTGCCGCTGGATCGCCAGCAGGCCACCGACCTGCTCAAGGCCCAGCTTGCTTTGGAGCCTCAGCTCTATGGCGCCTTCGCGGGATTCGAGCCCAACGGCTTCGACGGCCAGGACGAACGCTTCGCCGGCCAGAGCGCGCTCGGCAGTGACGACAAGGGGCGCTTCGTTCCCTACTTCTACCGCGACAAGGATCAGATCGGCAGCGATCTGCTGCTCTCCATCGAGAAGAGCGATCCGGACGAGTTCGGCAACCCGGCCAACGACTACTACGCCTGCCCGAAACGGGAGGGGCGCCCCTGCCTCATCGACCCCTTCAAGGTGGACATCAACGGCCAGCAGGTGTTGGTAAGCACCATCACCACCCCCATCCTGGTGGATGGCCGGTTCAAGGGCATCGCCGCGCTGGATCTGGCGGTGGACTCCATCAGCCGCCAGGCCCAGTCTCTCAACAGCAACATCTATGACGGCAAGGGGGAGACCCTGATCGTCAGCGCCGCCGGCGTCATCACCGGTACCAGCGGCGACGCCAGCCTGCTCGGCAGCCGCGCCGACAAGGTGCTCGGCAACGGCTGGCAGCAGTACCTCAAACCGGACGTGCAGCGCCAGGAGCTCACCGACGCGTTTCGCATCTCGGTGCCCATCGCGGTGCCCGGCATGGCCCGCAACTGGGCCATCATCGTCACCCTGCCCTACAAGGTGGTGCTGGCGGGAGCGGACGAGCTGGCACGCCAGCTCACCGACATGAACCGCGCCGCCATGACCCAGCAGCTCATCGGTGCCCTCATCGTACTGGCGCTGGCCCTTGGCACCATGCTGGTCATTGCCCGCAGCATCACGGGCCCCATCCGCCAGATGGTGAGCCTGGTGGATGACATCGCCGACGGCGAGGGGGATCTCACCAAGCGCCTGGAGAGCCGCTCCCGGGACGAGCTGGGGGCCCTGGCCCGGGGCATCAATCGCTTCATCGACAAGCTGCAGGCCTTGCTCGGGGATGTGCAGAAGACCGCGAGCGAGGTCCATCGCCACGCCGGGGATACCGATCGCATCGCCGGACAGACCGACAGCAACCTGCAGCATCACCAGGCGGAAATGGAGCAGATGCTGACCGCGGTACAGGAGATGTCCTACGTCAGCCAGGAGGTGGCCACCCACGCCAACAACACCGCCGACTCCGCCAAGCAGGCCCAGAGCGCGGCGGACGAGGGCAAGGTACGCTTCCAGCGGGTGATCCACTCCATGCACAAGGTGGCCGCCGAGGCAGGCAAGGGAGCCGAAGTGGTGGAAGGGCTGGCTCACGACAGCGAGCAGATCACCAGCATCCTCACCGTCATCCAGGGGATCGCCGATCAGACCAACCTGCTGGCACTCAACGCCGCCATCGAGGCGGCCCGGGCCGGCGAGCAGGGGCGCGGTTTTGCGGTGGTGGCCGACGAGGTGCGCAAGCTGGCGGGCAACACCCAGCAGGCGGTGCAGAATACCCAGGAGCTGATCGACAAGATCCGCCACAGCTCCACCAACGCGGTCAACGCCATCCAGCAGAGCCAGCAGCTGACCCATCAGGCGGTGGGGGAAGCGGATCAGGCGGAGGCAGCCCTCGGCAGCATCTTCCAGGCCATCGCCACCATCAACGACATGACCTACCAAATCGCCTCCGCCGCCGAGGAGCAGAGCTCGGTTTCCGAGACCGTCTCCGGCAATCTGTCAAAAACCAGCGCACTGGCCAACGACATCGCCAGGGACGCCACCAGCACGGCCAACGCCAGTCAGGCCTTGCGTCAGGCGGCGGAACGTTTGCAACAATTGTTGGGTCAGTTTCGTCTCAGCTGATAATTTTCATGCTCCGGACTCTCCCCCTCGGGGGCGAGTCCGTTTACCATAGGCGGCATATTTGCCTGATGGCAGGCAATGTAGTGAGAGGTAAATGCCGTGCCCACCCCGGACCGTCGCCCACGTGGCCATAACAGACGAGCCCAGCAGCGTCGCCAAGACGAATCACAAGGAACCCTGCTCCAACGTATCAACGCGGCTACCCTGCCCCTGCGCCAGCGTCTCGGCCAGGGCATGAGTGGCCTGGGTCAGCGCAACAAGGAGCCGAAGGCGGCCTCGTTCAAGCTGGCAAGCCCGCTGCCGCGCAAGCACACCATTGGGTTGCTGGTGCTGATCCCGCTCTGGCTGCTGGTGCTGGCCTGGGAGCCCGCCCCCGCCGCCCCGACCACGGCGCCGTCAGGCTCTCTGGCGGTCCCTCTGGCCGTGCCGGCCCAGGCCCTGACCGTCGGCAACGCCGGTGAGCCCCAGGCCGCCAAGCCCGTCGAGGAGAAAGTGGATGGCACCTGGTTGCAGCACGACGTGCAGGCCGGTGAAACCCTCTACTCCATCTTCCGCAAGTTCGAGTTGCCGGGGGCCGAGCTCAGCCGGCTCATCGCCATCGAAGGGCCGGACAGGCCGCTGACCCGGCTGCAGTCGGGCAAGTCGGTGTTCATCTTGGTGGACACCAGCCGCCGCATCCAGCGGGTCGAGGTCCGCTCTCTCGGTCAGGTCAGCTACCGCTACGACCGCCAGGGGGAAGGGTTCGCCCTCAAGGAATAAGGGGGCTCGACCACTTCCCCTTATGCAGACGGGAGGCCATGGCCTCCCGTTTTTTTTGATGTGAAGCATGAAACAAGCTGCTGACTCCACAATACTTTTAGCTCGCTCAAAAAATGAAAAGTGCCAAATTGACAAGGGATCGGGCTCCAGTACAATCGGTCAGGCTTTAGACAGGGATTGTGCTACATGCTACTGGGACAAAGAGACGTGGTCAGTCATGCTTCAACCCCTGACTTCCAGGCAAATGCTGCCCAACCAGGCTTAGTTTCATTTTGTTATAGATAGGACTTACCACATGTCTGACATTCGCACCGGCCAAGTAAAATGGTTCAACGAAACCAAGGGTTTTGGCTTCATCGAGCAATCCCAGGGACCGGACGTTTTCGTTCACTTCTCCTCCATCCAGAGCGCAGGTTTCAAGACCCTGGCTGAAGGTCAAAAAGTCCAGTTCACTGTGACCCAGGGCAAAAAAGGCCCTCAGGCCGAAAACGTCACCGTTATCTGAGCCAGCGCCAGTGAACCCGTAGGAGGAGCCATCGCCCCTCCTATTTTTTGCCCGCGATTTCCCCTCCCCGATCGGCAGAGCTCTTGCCGGGCTTGCCATCCCCACCTGCAAGCCGTTTATGGCCGCCACCAGCCGCTATAAATCAAAATTATGAGCTTTGGTTAAATGCCCCGGTTTTAACTTATAGCGAGCCACTGTCTGTCATTCAGGCCCTGCCAAGCCTGTTAGCCGACCGCAAAGGGTTGTGCCCGATCTCCGGGAGGCTATTAGCAAGCAATACATCTTGGTCTTATGACTTGGGATGTGCGGGGAAGAGAGAAAACAGGCAAACGCCGGATACGACAAGTCATCGCGGCACGATGTGATGGGCAATTCAATTCAATTCAATTCAATTCAATTCAAAGGGATTATGAGGACTTCGAAGAGAGATTGAATTCGGAGGGTTCGAAGAGAGATTGGAGCGGGAAACGAGACTCGAACTCGCGACCCCGACCTTGGCAAGGTCGTGCTCTACCAACTGAGCTATTCCCGCAACAGGATGTCATCTGCAAGTGATTGGAGCGGGAAACGAGACTCGAACTCGCGACCCCGACCTTGGCAAGGTCGTGCTCTACCAACTGAGCTATTCCCGCA
>NZ_JBFOCV010000005.1:0-14354 GCF_040907975.1 Aeromonas sp. s10
CGTGTAGGGTTCGAACCTACGACCAATTGATTAAGAGTCAACTGCTCTACCGACTGAGCTAACGACCCACATCCTGAACTTTTCACCAACCGCATATGGCGGCCAGCGTTACAACATGGTGGTCGTTACTGGGCTCGAACCAGTGACCCCCTCCTTGTAAGGGAGGTGCTCTCCCAGCTGAGCTAAACGACCTGGGAATATTGTCTTCACCTGCTGTGAAGAAATGGTGGGTCGTGCTGGATTCGAACCAGCGACCAATTGATTAAAAGTCAACTGCTCTACCGACTGAGCTAACGACCCTCACCACGACCAGCGCCGACTGCATTACTGCTCCGGCTCTGACGGCGGCCTATATTACGGATTTATCATCCTGGCGCAATAGAAAAATCTTAAATTAAATCTGATTGTTCACTGCGCATACAAAGCACAGCGGTATTTACAAGAGTGTTACGAAAACAGTGACATGCAGCAATGTCACAGCTTGGCCAGACTCTGTTTGGCCAGCTGGGCCGGCGAGGTGTTGGGGTAACCCTTGATCACCTGCTCATAGAAGGCCTTGGCCTCTGCTTTTTTGCCGTCAAGCTGGGCGAGCATGCCGAGTTTCAGCAGGGCATCGGCCCGCTTGGGTGACTTGCTGTATTTGTTCGCCACCGTGGAGAACTGGCTCGCGGCCCCCGCCCTGTCGCCCTTGTTGAACATTAGCTGGCCGAGCCAGTAGTGGGCATTGGGAACATAGCTGGAGTTCGGGAACTGCTTGATGAACCCTTCGAAGGCAGGAATGGCCTTGTCGTAGTTCTTCTCCTTGAGCACCATGTTCACGGCCGCGTCGTAGGCCTGGTTCTCATCCTGGTTGGTGGAGTAGTTGGCAGCCGCGGCAGGAGGCGTTGCAGCACCTGCAGCAGGTGTTGCGGGCGCGGCGGCAGGCTGGCTGTTGGCCACCTTGTCGAGCTCCTGGTAGAGCTGGCGCTGGCGCTCCTGGGACTGCTCCATCTGGTAGGTCTGCTGTTCCAGCTGACCACGCAGCTCGGAGACCTCCCCTTGCAGGGAGTCGACCTGTTGCTGCAGTTCGGCCTGCAGACGCAGACGGGCGTTGAGGGTACGCTCCAGCAGAGCAACCCGGTCTTCCAGGCTGCCGGTCGGTACGATGGCACCATTTTTGCCGCTCAGCACCACGCCGCTGCTGCCAGAATCCCCGCTCAGATCGCTCACGGGTGCCGCTGCTTGCGCATTCAAAGCAACCAACACGGCCAGCGCAACACCAGCTTGCTTGTACACAGATTTCATTCGGATCAAACCTTAGCGTTTAGTGCAAATAAAACGGCCAGCGCATAGTCGCTCGCTGATACAGATTTCATTCGGATCAAACCTTGACGTTTAGTGCAAATAAAACGGCCATCGAAATGGCCGCTTGCATATAAACGAACTTCGTTCGACTCAAACCTTAGTAAACCAGGACCGCACGGCGGTTCTTGGCAAAGGCTTCCTCGGTGTGGGACAGATCCAGCGGCTTCTCTTCGCCATAGCTGACGATGGAGAGCTGCTCGGCCTGCACACCCAGGGTTTGCAGATACTTGGCAACAGCCTTGGCACGACGCTCACCCAGCGCGATGTTGTATTCCGGCGTACCGCGCTCGTCGGCGTGGCCTTCGATCAATACCTTGACGCTCGGACGTTCACGCAGGTAGCTGGCGTGGGCATCCAGCAGGTCGGCGTACTGACCCTGAATGTCGTAACCATCGTACGGGAAGTAGATCACGTTGTCGCGTTGCAGCGCTTCGAACTTCTGACGCATCTGCTCTTCCGGGGACAACATGCCGTTGGCGCCGCCGGTTTGTACACCGCCCATGCCGTCAGTCATGCCGGACTCGGCGCCAGCGGCGTCGGAGTCGGAAGAGGAGCTACAGGCAGCCAGGGTGAACAGTGGCAGTGCGATGGCCAGACCCTTGAGCAGTTTATTGAGTTGCATGCTATTTCCTTAAACCTTTATAACAAAACAAAAAACAATCGATTTTTATCAATTCAAGAAGGGCGACCAAGCTGGTGCACGAATTTCACCGCTACTGGTCGGAAGCACTGCCTTGAAGCGACCGTCGGTCGACACCAATGCAAGACTCTTACGACCCTGATAGATGGTGGCATAAATGATCATGCTGCCATTGGGAGCCACACTTGGCGATTCATCCAGAGCACTCTGGGTCAGTACCAGCATGGCTCCATTTTCCATATCCTGGCGAGCGATGCGATATTGTCCCTGAACCCGGGTCACCATCACCATGGACTTGCCGTCCGGTGTGATGGATGCCCCCTGGTTGGAATCCCCTTCCCAGGTCATCCGGCGAGTCATGCCAGTCGCCAAATTTACGCTATAAATCTGGGGTTTGCCACCACGTTCAGAGGTGAACAGCAAAGTTTGACCGTCCGGCATCCAGGAGGGTTCGGTGTCGATGGTGCGGTTATTTGTGACTCGAGTGAGTTGCTTGCTAGCAACATCAACGACATAGATGTCAGGCTGCCCATCTTTGGACAGAACAATAGCCAAACGACGACCATCTGGAGACCACTCCGGCGCACCGTTGATGCCACGGAAGCTGGTGATCAGACTGCGCTGCTGGGTGTAGATGTCCTGCACATAGATCTCGGACTTCTGGTTCTCGAAGCTCACGTAAGCCAGCTTGCTGCCATCCGGCGACCAGGCCGGGGACATCAGGGGTTCACGGGAGCGCAGCAGAGTCTTCTCGTTGTAGCCGTCGTAGTCGGAGATCCGCAGCTGATACGGGAACTGGGTGCCCTGCTGCACGGAGACATAGGCCAGACGAGTCAGGAAGGCACCACGCTCACCGGTCAGACGCTCGTAGACGATGTCGGAGATGCGGTGGGCAAACTGGCGCATCTGGGCACCCGGGATGGTCGCCATGCGGCTGTCCAGGATGTAACCGTTCGCTTCACCGCCCTGGGTCTTGGCCAGCTGGCCTTTCAGGACGTCGACCAACTCGAAGTTGATCTTGTAGGTACCATCACCCACGGCGGCGATGGAGCCGACCACCACGGCTTCGACCCCCTGGGAAGCCCAGGGTGCGAAGTTGATCTCGCCGCTGGTGCTCGGCGTCTGTGGCATCTGGCCACGGGCCAGCGGCTTGAACTTGCCGCTGCGCATCAGGTCGTTGGAGACCACTTCCGCGATATCCTGCGGCAACTGGCCATTGCCCTCCCACTTGAAGGGGGCGATGGCGATGGGGCGCGCACTGTCGATACCGCCGGTGATGACGATGTCCAAGGCCGCCTGAGCGCTCTGGCCTAGCAGAAGGCAGCCAACCAAAGCAAAAAACACTTTTCTTATCATGGCTTAAATACTCTGTTCCAAAAAAATGAGAGGTGAAATCCCTTTATCAGCAGATGCTGCCAACCACGGTCATTGACCCCGTTCTATCACGCTTAGATGCTCGGTTCTAACTTGAGGTTAAACTCCTTCAACATCTCGAATGCCGCCGGATCCTTCGGCACCGGCAACTGGTTGGCCTTCAGCACCGCCGCCTTGCCGGAGCGGCAGACCGCCGGATCACCCTGACCGTTGTCCACCGAGATGACGAAGCCGCTACTGGCCAACTTGACACCGATAGTACATGTTTTGCCCCGCATGGTGGGATCCAAAATCATGTAACGCTCGACCGTGGCCTTGATGAGGGCGGCATACTTGTCGACTTCGCCCTTGGCGGCTGCCGATGCTGCCTGACTGCGCGCATTGGCCTCGGCGGCCAACTGCTGCTCCATCATGGCTTCCATCTCTTTTTGCAACTTGGCCTCTTCGGCCGCCTTGCGCTTGCGCTCCGCCTCAATCTTGGCCTTTCTGTCGGCCTCGGCCTTCGCCTTCTTCTCTGCGTCAGCTTTTGCCTTCTTGTCAGCCTCTTCCTTCGCCTTCTTCTCGGCCTCGGCCTTGGCTTTCTTCTCGGCTTCCGCCTTCGCCTTTTTCTCGGCTTCGGCCTTGGCCTTCTTCTCGGCTTCCGCTTTCTTGGCCTTGGCCTCTTCCGCCTTGGCCTTCTCTTCAGCCTGCTTCTTCTCCAGCTCTTCTTTTTTCTTCTTGAGCGCCAGCGCCTTGGCCTCTTCCGCCACCTTGCGTTCGGCTTCGGCCTTCTTGGTCTTCTGCTCTTCCAGCTTGCGGGCTTCCTCGGCTTTCTGGGCCTTCTCTTCCGCCTGCTTCTGTTCAGCCTCTTTCTTCTGCTTGTCGGCTTCGGCCTTGCGGGTCGCCTCTTCGGCCTGCTTGCGCTTGGTCTCGGCGATACGCAGACGCTCCTGCTCCTGTGCCAGCTCGCGTTTGACGCGCTCAGCGTCTTCCTTGTCCTTCTGCTGCTGTGCAGCCTTGGGCTGGGCCTGCTTCTGCTGCTGGACCTGCTGCATCTGCTGCTCCAGCATTTCGCTGTCCATCATGACCGCATTGACGATCTGTCCCTTGGACTCGGGGCGCTTGGGTTTGCTGAAGTCGACACCGACCAGCAGGATGATGCCGATGATCAGATGCAGCAGCAGCGACGCGACGAGATAACCGGAAATACCACGCTTCACATCCATCTCCGTCAGTTCACCGGATCCGTCATCAGACCAACCTGAGGCACACCGGCTTTCTTGAGGGCCACCATCAGCAGGATCACCTCCTCGTAGCGCACGGACTTGTCACCGGCGACCACCACGGGTGCGTTCTGGTTGATGGCCAGATAGCCCATGGCCTTCTCGGTGATGTACTGCTGCATCGCCTCTGGTGTGCCGCTCGGTACGGGTTCGTCATCCGCCTCGCCGGCCTTGATGACGTACTCACCCTCGGTATTGACGCTGACGATGAAAGGCGGCTTGGAGTCTTCCGGCAACTGCTCGGACTCCGCCTGGGGCAGGTCGACCTTGACCCCCTGCGTGATCACGGGCGTGACCGCCATGAAGATGATGAGCAGCACCAGCATGACGTCGATATAGGGCACCACGTTGATCTCGGCGACCTTTTTGCGTTTGAGCCGCTGATAGGTTTGCATTACTTCTCACCCTGCTGTGCGATTTGGCGATTCAGAATGGTGGTGAACTCGTCCATGAAGTTGGCGTAGGCGTTTTCCAGCCGTTCGACCTTGTTGGTGAAGCGGTTGTAGAAGATAACGGCCGGGATGGCGGCAAACAGACCCATGGCGGTGGCGATCAGCGCCTCCGCGATACCCGGTGCCACCATCTGCAGGGTCGCCTGCTGAACCTGACCCAGAGCGATAAAGGCGTTCATGATCCCCCAGACGGTACCGAACAGACCGATATAGGGGCTGATGGAGCCGATGGTCGCCAAGACCGGCAGGTTGGACTCGAGATCGTCCACTGCTCGGGACAGGGAGACGCGCATGGCGCGATAGGTACCGTCCATCACCGCATCCTGACCGCGGGCACCGGCCTTGAGCAGGCGGGCATACTCCTTGAAGCCGGAGTAGAAGATGTCTTCCATGCCTTCGATGTCGTCACGACGGGAGGAGGACTCCTGGTAGAGACGATTGAGGTCGACCCCGGACCAGAATCTGTCTTCAAACTGCTCCGAAGCGAGGTTGGCCGCCTTGATGGCCTTGGAGCGCTGGATGATCAGCGCCCAGGAGACGACCGACATGCCCATCAGGGTCATCATGACCAGTTTCACCAACAGACTGGCTTGCCAGAACAGGCCAATAAACGAAATTTCAGCGTGCACTTAACAGCACTCCCTTGATTTTTTCAGGTATTGCAACAGGTTTCATTTGCGGATGGCTGACACAGGCGATCTGTACCATGGCCTGAGTGATCAGCCGTCCATCAGCCGCCAGGATCTGCTGTGAAAAACACATGGAAGCGCGTTTCACTTCAGTTACTTGCGTCATTACGGTCAGCAGTTCATTGAAGCGGGCCGCCGCGCGGAAGTCGATTTCGGTGCGACTCACCACAAACGCGATCCCCGCCTGCAGCAGGACATCCTGTTCGATGCCGCCTGCGCGCAGGAATTCGGTGCGGGCCCGTTCCATAAACTTGAGATAATTGGCGTTGTAGACGATGCCTCCGGCATCCGTGTCTTCGTAGTAGACACGCACCGGAAACTCAGAGACTTCCCCCATAAAAATCTGTGATCCATTCGACAGTCAGATGGGGGGCTATCATAGCGCAGGGCTGAATAGGAAAGAAGCAGGGGGAGACAGGGAAATCCCCTCTCTCCCTGTTTTTTATGGTGTGCTGCGGCGCCGACAGGCCGAAGACCACAGGGCTGTCAGCATAGCAAGAAAACCGGACAAGAGAAGTGGCTGCGAGCGGCGTGACGAGCAAGGTTCGGTCGCTCTGACCGGGCGACGGCACGCCCCTCAAAAAAGAAGAAGGAGGTGGGCTCATGCCGACCTCCTTCATCATTTATGGCAGGTAGTAGCTGCTGGTGAGCCAGAGCCCGCAGAGCAGGCTGGGCAGGGCGAGCCAGGGGAAGAACAGCACGCGACCCACCAGGCTGCGCGGGTGAAACCCCAGTCCATGCATGACACCGCAACAGACCGCCCACATCAGCCAGGGCGCAAGCCAGAGGCCGTGCTCACTGGTATTGGCCGCGACCAGGTTGGGCGCCTGCAAGATGGCGACAGCCAGCAGGGCCGCCGCCAGCAGCATCAGACCTTGCCATGGCTGGCGCTCCAGAGGAGCGGCCAGCCGGGCGAGCCTGTCACTTGTCTTCATCAATCTGACGATCCAGGTTCTCGGTGTGCTCCAGCCAGAGCGCATTGATAATCCCAAACGCACAGGCCAGCAGCAGCCCCAGGATCCAGGTGAAATACCACATATCAGGGCACCTTCTTAGTAGAGCGATTGTTGGTTGTCTTCGATGTGCTTGTTACTCACCCGGCCGAACATCTTGATGTAGGTCCAGATGGTGTAAGCCAGCACGGTCGGCACGAAGACGACTGCGACTACCGTCATCACCTTGAGGGTGTTGAAGGAGGCGGTGGAATCCCACATGGTCAGGCTCTGGGACGGCTCGAGGCTCGAGGGCATCACGAACGGGAACATGGAGAAGCCTGCGGTCAGGATGATGCCGGCGATGGCCAGGGAGGAGAACAGGAACGCCACCCACCCCTTGTCCAGCTTGGCCGCCACGGCGGTCAGCAGACACATCACCAGACCCAGCACGGGTGCGGTAATCATCCAGGGATAGAGGTTGTAGTTCTGCATCCAGGCACCGGCCTGCACCACCACTTCCTTGTGAAGGGGGTTGGTGACGGCGTCGGTGGCGACGGAGCCCACAATCACATAACCATCCATGCCGCTCACCCAGACACCGGCCAGGGCGAACAGCACCAGGGTCAGCAGGGAGAAGATCATGGCGGCGGTGCGAGAGCGCGCCAGCACTTCACCTTCGGTCTTCATCATCAGCCAGGTTGCACCCTGGGTGATGATCATGAAGAGGCTCACCAGACCGGCCAGCAGGCCGAACGGATTGAGCAGACCGAAGAAGTTGCCGTGATAGGTCATCATCAGGAACTGGTTGAAGCTGAACGGTACACCTTGCAGCAGGTTGCCGAACGCCACCCCGAAGATGACAGGGGGAATGGCGCTACCGGCAAACAGAGCCCAGTCCCAGTTGGAGCGCCACTTGGCATCTTCCTGCAGGGAGCGGTACTTGAAGCCGACCGGACGGAAGAACAGCGCCATCAGGGTCAGGATCATGGCGATGTAGAAGCCGGAGAAGGCCGCCGCATAGACCATGGGCCAGGCGGCGAACAGGGCGCCACCGGCGGTCACCAGCCAGACCTGGTTGCCTTCCCAGTGCGGCCCCATGGTGTTGAGCATCACGCGACGCTCCACATCCTTCTTGCCGACGAAGGGGAGCAGGGCACCCACCCCCATATCGAAACCGTCGGTGATGGCAAACCCGATCAGCAGCACGCCGACCAGCACCCACCAGACCAGACGCAACAGTTCGTAATCAAACATGGGTCACTCTCCTTATGCCTTGCTCTGTTCGAAGTGGTACTTGCCCGTCTTCAGGCTGCTTGGGCCCAGGCGCGCATACTTGAACATCAGGTACATCTCGATGATCAGCAGTACTGTGTAGAACAGGAAGATCCCGATCAGAGAGAACCAGATCTCGGACGCAGGAATGTTGGATGCAGAGACATAAGTCGGCAGCATCTCGGCGATGGTCCAGGGTTGACGACCATATTCAGCGACAAACCAGCCCGCCTCGATGGCGATCCAGGGCAGCGGAATGCCGTACAGCAGCGCCTTGAGCAGCCACTTGCGCTCGCCGATCTTGTGGCGGGTGCTGTCATAGAAAGCCAGACCGATCAGCACCAGCATCAGGATGCCGCAGGCGACCATGATGCGGAAGGCGAAGAACAGCGGCAGTACCTGCGGGATGGAGTCATCCACGGCAGCCTTGATCTGCTCGTCGGTGGCGTCGGTCACGTTGGGGGTGTAACGCTTGAGCAGGAGACCATAGCCCAGATCCTGCTTCACTTCGTCGAAGCGGGCGCGGGTATCGTCGGACTTGTCACCGGATTGCAGCTTGGTCAGCAGGTCGTAGGCGGTCATGCCGTTGCGCACGCGCAGCTCATGCTCGCTCTTGAGATCCTTGAGACCAGTCACCTGACCGTCCAGGGAACGGGTGGCGATGATGCCGAGGGCATAGGGGATCTTGATAGCGTAGTCGGTGCGCATCTCCTCCTGGTTCGGGATCCCGAACAGGGTAAAGGATGCCGGAGCCGGCTCCGTGTTCCACTCGGCCTCGATGGCCGCCAGTTTCACCTTCTGCACTTCCCCGGTCTCGTAGCCGGACTCGTCACCCAGCACCAGCACGGAGAGGATGGAGGCCATGCCGAACGCGGCCGCGATGGCGAAGGAGCGACGAGCGAACGCCACATCACGATTCTTCAGCAGGTAATAGGAGGAGATCCCGAGCACGAACATGGCGCCCGTGGTATAGCCTGCCGCCACGGTATGGACGAACTTGACCTGCGCAACCGGGTTGAACACCAGGTCGGCGAAGCTCACCATCTCCATGCGCATGGATTCGAAGTTGAACTCGGCACCCACGGGGTTCTGCATCCAGCCGTTGGCGACCAGGATCCACAGTGCGGAGAGGTTGGTCCCGAGCGCCATCAGCCAGGTAGCCGCCAGGTGCTGGCGCTTGCTGAGACGATCCCAACCGAAGAAGAACATACCGACGAAGGTGGACTCCAGGAAGAAGGCCATCAAGCCTTCGATGGCCAGCGGGGCCCCGAAGATGTCGCCGACATAGTGGGAGTAGTAAGCCCAGTTGGTACCGAACTGAAACTCCATGGTGAGCCCGGTGGTAACCCCGAGGGCAAAGTTGATACCGAACAACTTGCCCCAGAACTTGGTCATGTCCCGGTACACTGTGTTGTTGGTCATCACATAGACAGACTCCATGATCGCCAGGATGAAGGCCATCCCCAGCGTCAAGGGTACAAACAGGAAGTGATAAAGGGCCGTCGCAGCAAATTGGAACCGCGATAGGTCTACCACATGCTCAGCAATCATGATGTTTCCTCACCGATTATTGGCACGGCTATTTTAAGTTTTAAGGACAAAGCTTCCATTGGAAGTCCCCGAACGGTCGGTCACCCCTCGCGGACTGACCGGATTCGACTGCCACCACATTAACAACAAGGCAATATACAGGAACAAAAAAAGCTAATGTTTAACATCTAATAAACAATAACCAGGGTTCTATTCCCGCCTATAATGATCGCTGTTTTATATCACCTTTATTTGATTGAAATCAATGTAAAACCACCCTCAATACATGTTTTTTCAAGGTAACTTATAGGGCTTTCCCCATTAATTATGGGAGCTTCATCACAAAAAACGATAAGTCGTAAATAATTGATTTAAATCAATTTTATGACTCACTAAAATAGTTTCAATTCTGTTAAACAAATACGCAACCCCGGAAATAAAGCCTTCGCATCTCGATTATTTCAATAAATGGCCAGGCTCATCCAAAAATCAATTTAAACCCAGTAAAAACACATGTTTATGCGGATTGACACCCCCACCAAAATCATTAGTTTATCTAATCAAAAGCCCATAGATTTTCTTGTTTGCCCCACCCGGAAAGAGCTCCTACAATGCGCCTCGCAGTGAGGGCATACCTCTGAATACAGGCCGGTCATTCCGGGTTCCCGGTACGTATTCGATGAACATTTCGAACCTGTTTGTTGGGATTAATGATGAAAAAGTTTGTTGCCAAGACCATCCGTTACTACAAGCTTTCTTTCGTTCAACTCTATCAAATGAACCGACTCTGAAGCCTCGCGACGGCTCCTCTGTTTTTTCCCGACCGGTCTGCAGACGCGCTCACTGTCTGTGAACATCCATCCTGAATTGTCTTTGCCCACCGCCTGTGCCGTGGGCTTTTTTTTGCCTGCAAAACAAAAAGCCGCCTCAAGGGCGGCTTTTTGGTTCATATCGCAACGTCTACTGATCTGCCGGTCGTTCCAGACCAAAGTGTACGTAGGCTCTCTGAGTTGCGATCCGCCCTCTGGGTGTACGTTGCAGATAGCCTTGCTGGATCAGATAAGGTTCCAGCACGTCTTCTATGGTGTCCTTCTCCTCACCGATGGCGGCGGCCAGGTTGTCGAGCCCGACGGGCCCCCCCATAAACTTGTCGATGACGGCCAACAATAGCTTGCGATCCATGAAGTCGAAACCTTCATTGTCCACGTCCAGCATGTCCATGGCTCGGGCCGCAATGGGTCCGTCAATTCGCCCGTCAGACTTCACCTGGGCAAAATCTCGTACCCGCCTTAACAAACGGTTAGCAATGCGCGGCGTCCCCCGGGAGCGACGGGCTACCTCGAGAGCGCCGTCTTCCGTCATGTCGAGCCCGAGGCAACGGGCGCTGCGAGAGACGATGTCGGTCAGGTCCTTGACGTTGTAAAACTCGAGGCGCTGCACGATGCCAAACCGGTCACGCAGGGGGCTGGTGAGGGAGCCGGCCCGGGTGGTGGCACCGATCAGGGTGAAGGGAGGGAGATCGAGCTTGATGGAGCGGGCGGCGGGCCCCTCCCCTATCATGATGTCGAGCTGATAATCCTCCATGGCCGGGTAGAGCACCTCCTCCACCACCGGACTGAGGCGGTGGATCTCGTCGATGAACAACACGTCGTTCGGTTCGAGGTTGGTGAGCAGTGCCGCCAGATCGCCGGCCTTCTCCAGCACGGGGCCCGAGGTGGTCTTGATGTTGACCCCCATCTCGTTGGCGACGATGTTGGCCAGCGTGGTCTTGCCAAGGCCGGGAGGCCCGAAGATCAGCAGATGATCGAGGGCCTCCCCGCGCTGGCGGGCGGCCTCGATGAAGATCTCCATCTGATCGCAGACGTGATCCTGTCCGGTGTAATCGGCCAGCTTTCTGGGCCGGATGGCCCGATCGATGATCTCGTCCTCACGGGCGGCACCGGCCGAGATGAGGCGATCCGCTTCAATCATTGTCTACCTCACACCAGGCTGCGCAGGGATTCACGAATGATCTCCTCTACCGACATGCCGTCGGCGGCCACCTTGCTGACGATCTGGCTGGCCTGCTGCGGCTTGTAGCCGAGGGCCACCAGTGCACTGGCCGCCTCCTCGCTCGCATCCGGGGCACGCAGCGGGCTCTCTTTCGCGGGCAGGGTGATTTCGGCCGGGGAAAAGAGATCGTGGCTGACCCAGCCCTTGAGGCGGTCTTTCATCTCCACCACCAGGCGCTCGGCGGTCTTCTTGCCCACGCCGGGCAACTTGACCAGGGAGCTTATCTCCTCGCGCTCGACGCTCATCACAAACTGGGTGGCCGTCATGCCGGAGAGAATGGCCAGGGCCAGCTTGGGGCCGACCCCGTTGGTCTTGATCAGCTCGCGAAACAGCGCCCGCTCCTGCTTGTGGTTGAAGCCGTAGAGCAGCTGGGCATCTTCACGCACCACGAAGTGGGTGTGAATGACGGCCTCCTTCCCGAGTTCGGGCAGATCATAGAAGCAGCTCATGGGCATATGAACCTCATATCCCACCCCTCCGACTTCCAGCAACACCTCGGGGGGTTGCTTCTCGATGATGACGCCTCTCAAGCGACCGATCATGTTCTTTTCCTCGCCACGCAGACTCTCGCAAATTGGGCCATAGCATAAAGAATAACTGGATAAGTATCCAGCATAGGTCCATGCAGATCATGGGATGACCAGCTCTTCATACCCGGCCATTTCCCTCGTTCAGAACACAGTCTGTCACTTTATTTTCCATCGGGGATGGCACATCTTCGTCATTGATTGAACACTGAAATGGTCTTGTTCGGCACCAGGGAAGGCTTGAATCATGAAAATCGTCACCACATCCAACCTCGGACTCACCATTCTGCTCGGCTGTACCCTGGGCATGGGGGGGATCGGCTGGTATGGCAGCCAGCGGCTGGCTGATCTGCTCTCCTACGTCCTGGGTGCCGCCTGGCAGACGGCAGATGGTGCCATGGAGGGCTCCATCGAACTCGGCAACCAGTCGCTCTATATCCAGAAAATGCTCTCGGGGATCCCCCTCGACGCACCGGAGCTGCAACGGGCAAAAGAGGCGGCCAGCGACGCTTTGCGCCGGGTGGAGCAAGGCGGGCTCATCGATGCGGCGGCCATCACCACGCTGAAGCAGCATGAGCAGACCTATCAGCAAGAGCAGGCACAGCTGCTGACCCTCTATCGCACCTTCACGAGCGCCGATGAGGCGCTGCGTGCCAGTTCTGAACGCATGTCACGCCTCTCGACCAGGCTGGAGGTGATCGGTGACGAGGCCGTCGAGAGCCTCACCCGCTCACCGGATCAGGCCATCAGCTGGAACGGCGGCCTTGCGACCCGCTGGCAGGCGGCCGATGGCGGCATGGAGGCCAACATCGGATTCCTGCGCCAGCTCTATGCGCTGGAGAAGATGCAGAGCGAAGGCCTCACTCCTGCCATCCAGGCCGAGCTGGCACAAGCCACCCGCTTCTATCAGGACGCGGTTGACGGCATGCTGGCAACCGGCCAGTTCGATGTGCCCGGCGACGGGGAGTTTGCAGGCCAAATGCTCTCCACCCAGTATCGTGCCCTGCAAGCCGACAATGCCCGCCTGATCCGTGAATGGACCACAGCCCTGAGCGCTTATCAGAACCAATTGGCCCGTTACGAACACAGCGCCGACCAGCTCAGGCTGGCTCTGGTCGAGGTCGAGGCCCAGGGGGACGCCACCGTCGAGGATCAGGTTCACCAGCTCAACGCCATCATCGACTACACCAGAGGACTCATCCTGGGGGGCTTGCTGCTCAGCCTGCTGATCGTCACCTGCTGCGGCTTCTGGCTGGTACGCACCATTGTTCGTCCGCTACTCCAGGTCGACAAGCGCATGCAGGACATCGCCGCCGGGGAGGGAGATCTCAATGCCCGCATCAACCTCTCACGCGACGACGAGATTGGCTCCCTGGCCGGCAGCGTGGATCGCTTCATCGAGAAGCTGCAGAAGATGATCAGCGCCACCATGGACAACAACCAGCACATCAACCAGCACGTGCACACCTCGGTCAACCGGGTCCAGGCCATCAGCCAGAGCAGCCGCCAGACCGCAGCGCATGCCCAGGCGCTGCACCACGACAGCGAGCAGATGGTGCAGGTGGCCACCACCATCTCGGACAACTGCAACCTGGCGGCACACAACGCCAACGAGGTGCGCCAGCTCACCACGCAAAGCAGCCAGTATGTCTCCTCCGCCACCGCCGGCATGCAGCGGGTGGTCATGGAGGTGGGTGAATGTGCCACCGCCATCAACGCCCTCAAGGAGCAGGCAGGGCAGATTGGCCAGATCATCTCCACCATCAGCAATATCTCGGAGCAGACCAACCTGCTGGCACTCAATGCCGCCATCGAAGCCGCCCGGGCGGGCGAGATGGGGCGCGGTTTTGCCGTGGTGGCCGACGAGGTGCGCACCCTGGCCAATCGCACCGCCACCTCCAGTGCCGAGATAACGGACGTGATCAACAGCATCCAGCAGCAGACAGAGCAGGCTTATCTGATGATGCAACGCAACCTGAAAACCGTGGAATCGGGTATGGCGGACTCCGACAACACCAAGCAGATCCTGTTCAAGGTAGAAGAGGCCATCGATCAGCTCGCCGACATGGTGCAACAGGTGGCAGAGGCGACCAGCCAGCTCTCCCACACCCTGGGACACACCACGGGCAAGGTTTCGGATATCAGCCTGCAGGCCCAGACGGGCGAACAGGAAGCCCAGGAGTGCCTGCAACTGGCCTCCTCCCTCCATCAGGCCAGCCAGCAGCAACAGCAGTTGCTGTCGCAATTTCGGGTCTAGTGCGGGCGGGGCAAGGCCCC
>NZ_JBFOCV010000050.1:0-14247 GCF_040907975.1 Aeromonas sp. s10
GCACCAGCGGGGTTTCCATCAGCAACTGAGGTAACTGATATGCGCAATGTAGCGATTTCGAACGCACTACGCAATGTGAAGGAGTGCCATTGGCATCTGGCCAGACTGGCACGGCGCCGCAATATGACTCGCTCCGACGACATCGCGGCACAGCACCATGCCGCCAATGCACATGCCTGGCGCTCGCTCTGGCTGAATCTGAACACCAAAGGGGGCCGACATGCATGATGACCTGTTCGAACTGGAGCCGCCGGTCGACGAGCTGGGTGGCGCCGAATCTGGACCCGCCCATATGCAGCCGCCAGCACCGGTCAGCCCACTGACCAAGCACTGGGAAGCAGCGCAGGAGGAGTTCAACACCTCGGGCAGTGATGCCCGCCGAAACCGCAACATCGCCCAGGAGCTGCTGGCACTTGGCGCCATCCGCGCAGTTTATTGGCTGGCGCTGGGTGGCGGTGAAGTCGCGCTGGCCACAGAGATCGCCGAGTGGTGGGCCGAGTGCGAGCCACTCCATGGACTGGGGGAGACCATCAAATGAGCCACCAACAGCAGATCGACCAGTGGGTCGACAAAATGCTGAACGCCGAGGCGCGCCTGCACGGCCTGCAGCTTGACCTAGTCGAGCTGCGCGCAGATGGTCCCCATGGCCAGCGCACGCCGGCCAGAACCCATCTGACCTTGTGCCGCCAAGCTCGTCAGGCTGCCCGTCAGGCATCGAGCAATATCCAGTCTCTCTACACCGGAGGCGCCATCTAATGACTCACCAGAAACCAGCCGGGCTTGCCCCGGCTTTGGGCGTCGTGCGCCCTGCAAACAGCCATATCGTGACGCTTGAGCCATGCACCAAGTGCCGCCAGATGGCGGTTTGTCTACCGGTAGCGGGCCGACACGGTCGCCGCTCTTACCCCTACTGTGTCGAAACCTGCTGGCCACTGGCCCGCGCCGCCAGTGAAACCGTGCTGAAGACCGTCCCGGCCAACGCCCGCCCCTCGATGCGCTGCAGTTGCTGCGGCGAGTTCAGCCATGTGCGCCCGGTCATCCTGGGCGGTAACCGGCTCACCAGCCTGTTTTTCTGCGAGGCCACCTGCTGGTCTGATCGGCTCGCCACCCTGGACATGGTACCGACCTGCTCCACCTGCGGCCGCTACCTGCAACCCAACGAGTATGTGAACGGCAAGTGCGGGGTGTGTAAATGAACCACAACATTATTTCTGTTTCCGGCGGCAAAGACTCCACTGCCACTCTTCTGCTGGCAATCGAGCGGAACGTCGAGAACCTGCAAGCAGTTTTCTGCGATACCGGTCATGAGCACCCAGAAGTCTATGCCTACCTGAACTATTTAGAGATACGGCTAGGCATTGCCATTCGAAGGATCAAGCCGGATTTTTCTATTCAGCTCGGGAGGAAACTGGTCACTGTGATGACGAAGTGGCGCTCTGAAGGAGTGCCAGCGGAGTTCATCAAACGAGCCAGTGAAGTCCTGACCCCAACAGGGATACCATTCCTTGACCTTTGCCTACTCAAAGGGCGCTTCCCCAGCGCCATGGCTCGGTTCTGCACCGAAGAACTGAAGCGCAACCCAATGCAACAGCAAGTGCTATTCCCTCTGCTGGAAGACCATGAAACAGATGAGGTATGGAGCTGGCAAGGTGTGCGCGCAGATGAGTCAACATCGCGCTCAAAACTGCCTGAGAAAGATGAGGTGCGTGATGGCCTGATCAACTACCGCCCGATCCTTACCTGGACTGCGCAGGATGTTTTCGAGTTTCACCGCAAGCATGGTGTGAAATGGAACCCCCTCTATGAGCAGGGCTTGAGCCGTGTTGGCTGCATGCCTTGCATCATGTGCCGGAAAGACGAGCTGCGTGAAATTGCTAACCGCTGGCCGGAAGAGATCGAGCGCGTCGCAGAGTGGGAACGACTGGTGAGCATGGCCAGCAAGCGCGGGGCATCCAGCTTCTATGGCCCGCGTGTCGCGGGTGGCAGTCAGTCAGTCGAGATGATGACGCATGAAGAGGCTCAGGATCTGCTGAACATCAATCGAGTGGTTGACTGGTCGATGACTGGCAGGGGTGGAAAGACGTTTGATATGTTCGCCCGCCTTGCTCCTGACGTTGGTTGCTCCAGCGCTTATGGACTTTGCGACAACCCAGTTGTTGATCGTAGCGGTACTGACACCCGACAAGGGGATGTCGCATGATCGACTCCATCACCAACCTGCACGGCATCCAGCTCCCACAGCACTACCTGGTCGGGCACCACGCCATCAATATGGCCGGGGCGGCCGAGCAACTTGCCCGCATCGAGTGGCACGTTGCCAAGCCGCTGGCCGCGACCTTCCTGCGCCGCTACCCGGCCAACTCCAAGACCGCCAACATCTGGCTGCGCCGCATGGTCGATACCTGCGCCGCCGCACAGAGCCGGTTCCCGGTACCGGTGATCGACCTGCGCAACGATGTGCGCCGCGAGCTGGTTGCCGCCGAGTGGGCCCGTCGCTGCCAGCAACTGCTGGCGGCGGCGGGCCATGAGCGCACCGCCACGGAGCTGCTGGCCGATATCGGGGCCCAGGCCAAGGCGTGGCACTTCTGCCCCACCCTGCCGGTTCACCCACGCACCAAGGTGGAGCGCCTGTTGGGTCGCCCCCTGAGCCAAGAAGAGCGGGACGACCTGGCCGACGAGGTGGACAAGTTCGAAGGGGCCGCCGCCAGCCTGCTGGTGCGCCTGCTCGACGAGTCGTGGTGGCTGCGCAAGATCAACCGCGCCTGGGCCATCTACTGCGAGCTGATTGCCATCCTCACCGGCCAGGTGCGCAAGGGGGTCAGCCCCTACGCCAGTGCGCACGCAGTGCGTGAGTTCACCCAGCGTAAAGCAGCCCAGCAAGCCTGGATGGCAGGCATGAGCGCCGTCAATGAGGAGCTGGGGCAAGAGATTGACCTGGTTGATGCGGTGATGGGCTCGGTCGCCAACCCCGAGATCCGCCGTCATGAGCTGATGGTGCGCATGCGCGGCTTTGAGGACATGGCGCAGGATCAGGGCAAGTTGGGTCTGTTCCTGACCCTGACTGCCCCCTCCAGCTATCACGCCTGGCGCCAGGGCAGCAAAGACAAGGCGAAGACCTACCAGAACGAGAAGTTCAACGGCGCCTGCCCGACCGAGACCAACCGCCTGCTGTGCAAACAGTGGGCCCGCTTTCGGGCCGCCTTGGCCCGCGAGGGGATCATGGCCTTCGGTTTTCGGGTGGTGGAGCCGCACCACGACGGAACCCCACACTGGCATTGCCTGCTGTTTATCAACCCCGAGCACCAACGCGACTTTCTGACCCTGCTCGCCTACCACTTCACCGCCGCCGAACGGGCCGAGCTCAAGATGCCCAACGGCGACCAGCTCGATGCGCTGGCCGAGATGAAAATCCGCAACAAGATGCCGCGCATCAAGTGGCTGCTCGATGTGAACAGCCCGGCGGTGGTCAAGGCCATCAACCCACGGGTGAACTGGAAGGAGATCGACCCGACCAAGGGCAGCGCCACCGGGTATATCGCCAAATACATCGCCAAGAACATCGACGGCCACAAGGTCGGGATGGACTACGAGGCAGAGGCACCGGTCGACCACACCACCATCGCGGTGGCGGCCTGGGCGAGCTGCTGGCGTATCCGCCAGTTTCAGCAGATTGGCGGCCCTGCTGTGAGCGTGTGGCGCGAGCTGCGCCGACTGGGTGACGAGGTGATCGAGTGGGATTGCATTTTGGAAGCCGCCCGCACCGCAGCCGACAACAACCGCTGGGGCGACTTTATCGACGCCATGGGCGGCATTGACCTGCCCCGCAAAGAGCACCTGATCCGCCTCTCCAAGCGCCTCGATGAAGCCGCCAACAAGTATGGCGAGGATGTGCTGCGCCTGATGGGGGTGATTACCGACATCGGCCAGACCACCGCCATCACCCGCACCGAGGGTTGGCAGATAGTGCGCAAGGGGGTCAACGGGTCGGGTTTGGGCGAGCAGCGCGAGCCTGCAGTGAGCGAGCGCAGCGAGTTGCCCTCAGGCGGCGGCAGCCGCCCCCCTCGGAGTTCTGTCAATAACTGTACGAAAGGATCCAAATCGGGGGTGAAAGGATCCGCTCTGGCTAAAGAGCTGGGCCGAATGGGTCTTGATGAAAGCAACGCCGCCCTGCTGCTGCACGGCAGCATCATCCACGCCGACGGCCAATATGTGCGACTGGTCGGCGATCGGCTGATTGTGAGCCGCAACTGGCCGGGTGCCGGCGATGCCGTGGCCGACCAGCTGACCGCCGAGGCCGAGGCCGAGCAGGCCAGCAAGCGGGCAGCCAGCAGCGATACGCTGAAACAGCAGGCCCACGAGCTGATGCACTCAGGCGGCAGCGTCACCGAATGGCTGGCCGCCCTGCCGCTGGCGCAGGCCGAAGAGGCGATCGCCATCTTCACCCGCCTGCTGGATGACGAAGAGGACCGGGCCAGTTACCAGCCCACCGAACAGGAGCAGGCCCGCGTCGACTGGCTGAAAGCAGACAACAAGCGCCATGAAGCAGAAATCGCAGCGGCCCGTCAACGCAGGGGCCTTTAACTAAGGAGGTGTGTATGAAGAAGAAACCAGCCTACATGCTCTGGACAGGCACCATTGTGTGCAAAACCACAGGAAAAAAGCTGTGGATTGCCGAAGGCTGCCACTACGACAAGGCCAACCCTGGGGCCCGCGAATGGCTTAACCCCACCTTCAATCCAGACGAATACGAATTTCCAAAGCCAGAGGAACCAAGAGAAACATGGTCGCCTTATGCAGAGGGGGAATAACGTGCAGGACATCATCCCCCGCGCCAACGTGGAGCGCCTGCTGCCGCTCTGCCAGCGGCTCTGGCCCATCATCCAGCAATACCCGCCGGGATCGGCAGGTCGTGCCGCCATTACCCACGAACTCGACAGCCTGCCGGCAGCCGACCGCTATCTCTGCGATCTGCTGCTCGACCGCATGGAGCGGGTCATCCGGTTCGAGGATGCTTGGTTCCCGTTCTACCAGGGTGAGATAGACACCATCACCCCACCCAAGAAGGCAAAGCGGGTGCTGCCTGCCGGCCCAACACCCAAGCAGGTTTGGAAGGCAACTCGGACTCGGCAGGGGGCGTTTGCCAGAAGGCAGCACGAAAGATAAAGGACAACTTGTCTTTACATGCAACAATTTGTTGCTAAAATCCTACTTGACCAACGAAGTTGGACATCAAGGGTTCCGCCAGACCCGTTTAGTCAAAAAAGCAGGAGATCAGCATGGCTCAAACAGTACGCTTAGACGATGACTTCATCGCCGACGTGAAGATCCACGCGTCTGCCGCACATCGCTCTTTGCCGAAGCAGATTGAGTACTGGTCCAAGATCGGCCGTATGGTCGAAGACAACCCGGACCTGCCTTTTAGCTTTATCAAAGACGTGATGCTCGCCGCAGAGCAAGTCAAAGAAGGGCAAGTAACCCGCTATGTCAGAAGAACAAAACGAGATTGAGGTTTTTGAGTCAAACCTTTTTACCAAACAGCTCAAAAAGCTCTCTGCGAATGACCTGAAAGTAGTGGAAGACGAGATCGAGCGGGTCATCGATGACCCTGAGATCGGCGAACAGAAGAAGGGGGACTTGTCGTACCTGCGAGTGCACAAGTTCAAGCTCAAAGGGCAGTTGGTGTTGCTGGGCTACTCCTGGAAAGGCGCAGAACTGCAGCTCTATCTGCTGAGCGTCGGCCCCCATGAGAACTTCTATGACGCGCTGAAAGAGCGTCGCAAGGCCGATTTGAAACTGATCGACTGACCTTAAATGGGCCCTCTCGGGCCCATTTTTTACAGTGACCTCACCTGACCCGCCTGATATGCTAGGAATGATTTTTCAAACTAATCAATGACATATGCTGGAGGCACTGAAAATGAACCTTAACACATACGACAAGCTGCGTGAGGTTGCAGCCAGCATTCGAGAGCGCGCAAGCACTGGTCAGAATGCTATGGAAATGGCTCATAAGGGCGCTATGTTCTTGCTCCATGAAGTGCATGAGAGCAATGGCATTATCTATGGCGACAAAGCCAGCATTGCCAAAGCTCTGCGTCAGTATGCAGATACCCTGGATGCTGACGCCAAGAAAGCCTGAGATACCTCGAGGGTATCAACCGCCACCAGATACTGGCTTGCACCATATCCATCTGTAATAAAAGATAATTTTAATCAGGAAAGAATCGATGTCTCTGGATAGCATTCGCAAAGAGTGGCGCTCAATCTGCGGGCTTGCACTGATGTTCATCATCGCTGCAGTTTCGCTCGGTGTAGACATAGTATTCCCTAACGATAAATTCTGGTTCCAACGTTCAGGCGCCCTGATAACCCTTGCTGGCGTTTGGTTGCAATACAGCAAGCTCGTCAGCACATGGAAGCAAGCTTTTGATAGTGAAATGAAAGGAGAAACACAGGCAGATCGCCTCGAAGCTGGCAAAGGCAGCTTGATGTCCGATTCGCTTAAAGAAAACAGGGCAACACGCCAGTTTGTCATTCGTCTTCACGAAATCGTCACAGCTAAAAGTACCAAAGATAAACTGTCCGTCTTTTTGATGGTATGCGGAACCCTCGTGTGGGCTTACGGCGATCTCCTGTTTAGATAGACCTCTACACAGGGCCCAATACGCCCTGTGTATGTTTCCTGCCGAAACTAACGTCCCCTTCCCTGTGTAGAACCGGTACCCTGCCGGCGGTGTTGTGCTGCTGGGCGGGGTGATGGCGCCGATTTTTCCTGATAAGCGCTGATGCGGGCCGCAGAGGGCCGGAAAGGGACAAAAAGGGAGCATCAGGGACTATTGGGGTTGATTGGTGTCGCGCTGTTGCGCGATACTGCGCGGGCAACGGCAAAATCCGTTGCCGGGATTGGCGTCCCGAACTTCCACAATGAGCACAACACGCTCTCGCGTGTTTTTTTGTGCAACCCAGTTACATCTGTCAGTTATGACGGGCTGGGCGGGGGCCCTTCGGGGCGCCGGGTTCATTGTGGCCGGTACGCCAACCTCGTTCAGTTCGTCACCAGATGATTGGCGTCATCGGTGGCGTTACCCAACGACGTTTGGAGACACCACAATGAACAGCATCCGCTTCCATGACACCCAGTTCACTGTTATCCCCCATCACGGCCAACCCTGGCTGACCGCACCACAAATCGCCCAAGCCCTTGGCTATGCCAGCGATGATGCCGTGAGCCGCATCTATCGCCGTAATGCGGACGAATTTACCCCCTCCATGACCTTGACGGTCAAATTGACCGTCAAGGGGTTCGGCAATGGCAGCAGCGAGAAAGAGGTGCGGATCTTCTCCCTGCGCGGCGCCCATCTGATCGCCATGTTCTCCCGCACCGCACTGGCCAAAGAGTTTCGCCGCTGGGTGCTCGATGTGCTGGACCGCGAAACCGCAGCCCATCCACAGCCACTCACCGTGCTGACCGATGACGAACTGCACTCGCTCGCCTGGCTCTGGCGCGCCGCCGATTACATGATGGGGGCCGCCCGACGCATCTATCCCCTGCTTGATGTCGCCGAACACCGTGAAGCCGGCACCTACTACTCCATCATTCACGAATACCCGATGACCCTGGCCGCCGCCCAGCGCATCCTGGCCGACAAGACCCGCCATATTCAGAGCGCCACCCACGGCAACCGCGACTGGAACAGGTTGATCCCCCACCTGCACCGACTGCCGATGCCAAAAAGTTGGTAAATGTGACCGGTCACGCACTAAGGTGCGTGACCGGATTCACTTGAGTGGGATATTATCTGAAATTATCAGAATACATATCAATTGAAGCTAAAGGCATTAGTGATGACAATATTGAATACTTTGAAATCAATGGACCAAAAGTTTGCATGGTCATTTTTGGGGTTTGTGTTAGCTGTGATATTTGGTGGGATTACTATTTACCTAGGATTTTTTAAGGATGACAAACCAGACTTAAATTACACTATTTTATCAAACTCAGGCGTTCTTGACATAAAGGAAGAGGTGGGGAATCTTGATGTTTTATATCGAGGGAATAGCCTAAGCCAAGATAAAAAAGACCTAAAAATAATCACATTCAAAGTTATTAATACTGGGGAGAGCTCAATACTTCCAAATTTTTATGACCCAAAAGACCCGCTTGGCTTTAAGATTGAAAATGGTGAAATAGCCGAAAAGCCATTGCTAATTTCGGCTAGCAACGAATATTTAGAAAAAAATCTCGAGATGCTTCAAAATAAAAACTCGATTGAATTTTCAAATGTAATATTAGAAAGCAATGAATACTTTGAAATTAAAGTTCTTGTTCTGCATTCTATAGGTGTCTCACCTCAGCTACAGAGCACTGGAAAGATCGCTGGCATTCGCAGTATAAATGTGGTGTCTGGAGATAATTTTGTAGATGAGCGCTCATTTTTCGATACCACTTTTGGTGGTGGCGTTATAAAAAATATAACCAGAGTTATTGTCTACGGAATAGTGTTTATTGCCATGATTATTCTAGTGGCACTTTTTGTTTCGTCTATAAACGATGCTAGATCCAAGGCAAAAAGAAAGAAACTCGTTAAAATATTTAGGGAGTTTGACAATGCACGAATTACAGAAAGTGACCATTACTTTTTTGAACTATATGTTGATGGAAACGAAAGCGCACTAAGGTATGCATATCAACGAATAAGCAATCCAAATGAGAATATTAACTATGGCTTGCATATCTATGGTGTGAATAAAAATAATCTGCTTTTGATAGAACAAAACATCACCAATGCACTAATAGACAAGGGATTTATAACCAAAGAAGGGTCAACATTTATTTCATCACAAGAAAGATTGGCTGTGATAAATGAGTTTATACAATTTCTGAGACGTAAGGGTGAATATAAAAAGACTAACGCCATATTTAAAAATGCAATTGCACTTACCAATGAAATGAATGATGCACTCATTGAATAAAAATCAAACCAATCAATAGATGCACATCAAAAACGAAAGGATCTGACGGAAAGTGAAGGATCGCAAAAAGGATCCGCTATCCTCCGCGCGGCCAGCGCTGGCGCGGGGAGCCGTTCCCCTCCCCCAATCGTTCACCCGCATGATTTTCCACACATAAAGCGGGCAGGCGAGGCGGGGTCTTGACTGCGCGCGCTGGGTGCTGAGGGGCCGCCGCCCCGGGGCGTCAGGGCGCTGAACGCCAGGCAAAACAAAGCCCCCTCGGTGAGGGGGCTTTCATGACGCTATGAACACACACAGACTCCAGGTGCTCGGTGTAACTCTAGCCTCGCCTATGCCGCCTGCCCTGTCAGATCTGACAGTCGGTAGGGATTGAACCGGATCACCTCCTCCCCCGCCCAGTCATTGAGCGCCAGCAGGCTGGCCTTGATGCTGTCTATCTCGTTGATGTCGAACACCTGGGCGGCCTTGGTCACATCGCCAAAGCCGCCGGTGCTGTTGGGCATGACTCCCATCAACTGGGGCGGTACCCGGTGGCTGGCGAGCTGGTCATCCCGGCTCACGTTCTTGATGCTGAGGAAGTCATCCTTGGCGGCCACCTCGGCCACCGGGATCAGCTTGACCCCGTCCTTGCTGCCGCCAGGGGTGTAGAGCAAGAGGTTGCGGAAGTTGCCAGGGCCCTTGCTCTGGCGCAGGGCTTCTTTAAGGTCCTTGATGTCCTGCTCATTCTGCGTTGGGTCTGTGATGTGCATGATGAAGCCCGCGTGGCTGCCGTTCTCGTAGTAGCGGCGGCGGAACAGGGTGGCCGACTCGTTGAGCAGGGTGGAGTTGAGCCCGCCGACATAGTCGGGGATGCCGTAGATCTCCTGGTTGATGTCCGCCTCCATCACATGGCCCACCCGGCCTGCGGGCAACGCCTGCTCCTGGCCGGGTTGGGCAATCCACCAATACTGGTTGAGATCCAGCGCGCGCCGGGTGTACTTGGCGCGCAGGTGGTCATAGCGCAGCACCCCGCCGAGCCGGTTCTGCACCGCCTGCAGGTAGCCGTTGCCGAAGATGAGGTAGTCCAGCACCAAGCCGGTGAAGGCGGCCAGGCTCAATTTCGGGTGCGGGATGAAGCAGGAGCGCAGGATATTGCGCTTCACCTGGATGGCCGAGGCGTGATGCACTCCGGCCCGATAGACCCGTGACAAGCCATTGAGAGAAAGGGGCGGCTCGTACCAGCGGCCGTTGTGCATGGCCTCCAGGTAGTCGAACACTTCCCGTTGCGATAAGACGGGCACCGGCTCGCCAAAGCTGAACGCCTCGATGGCCGCGCCGGGTTTCTGGGTCGCCGTCATCGGCGAGGTATGGCGCTGTGGGCGGCGCTTTCTCATGAGAAAATCTCCATCATGCTGGTATTGGCACCGGTGGCACCTGCCAGCGGCTCATGTAACAGGGCTTGCATGGTTGCCCAGGCAATGTCGGCGTGGCTGGTTTCGTCGGAGCGGCTCGCCTCAAAGGTCGGCAGCTTGCCGCCCGCGGTCACGGCGCGGCGGATGCTCATGAACGCCTGGGCCAGATCGGTCATCCCGCTGTCAAACTCCAGCCGCCCCTTGTTCATCACATCCTGGGCCTTCATCACCATCTGGATTTTCACGCTCGGGTTGTACTGGATGGCGGTCACTGCCGGGTAGAACTGCTTCACCAACTGGTAAACCCCCTCCCCGATCCCGGTGGTGTCGATGCCGATGTAGCCGACGTTGTAGCGCTCGCACATGGCCTTGATGGCCCGCGCCTGGGCGTCGAAGTCCATCCCGCTCCAGCGGTGGCGCTCCAGCACCCGGAACTTGCCGCCCGGTACCGCCGGCGGGGCCAGCACGGCGCAGCCTGCGCTATCGCCCTGCCCGCCCTTGGCCGGGTCATAGCCGATCCACACCGAACGGTTGCCCAGGGGGCGCAGGGCAAAGGGTTTGTAGTCGTCCCACAGCTCCCAACTGTCGACCATGCAGCGCTGCAGGGTGGCGAGCGGGAAAACGCTCGAGGTGTCGTCCATGAACTCGCACATCAGCAGGTTGCGGAAGCGCTCCTCAGAATACTCACTGTGCAATTGGGCCATGTCGAACAGGTCGCAGCCGCCGCGCACCGCATCTTCCACCGTGACGATCTGGCGCCATTGACCATCGCCACCGAGCTTGCCGCCGGTCAGGTGGGCGTGGCTCAAGTCAAACTTGATCTGGTCGGCCTTGGGTCTGCCCTTGTTGAACTCCTCACCCGACCAGAATTTGTATGCCGGATGGGAGAGGCTGGAGGGGGTGGAGAAGTAGGTCTGACGCCACTTTTTGTGCATCGCCATCCCGCTGGCCACGTTGCGAAAATCCGCAAAGCCATGGATCCAGAAGTATTCGTCCATGTAGATGTTGCCATGGTAGCCCTGGGCGGTGCGGGCGTTGGTGCCGAGGAAGTAGAGGTGCGCCCCGTTCGGCAGCACCATGGGGTCGCCCTTGAGCTCCACCCCTTCTGCGTTGGCAAACTGGATGATGTACTGCTTGAAGATGTGGGCCTGTGATTTGCTGGCCGACAGGAAAATCTGGTTGCGCCCGGTGACCAGGGCGTCGATGAAGGCCTCGAAGGCAAAGAAGTAGGTCGCCCCAATCTGGCGCGATTTGAGCAGGTTGCGCCGCCGGTGCTGCTTGCCCGCCTCATACCAGACCCGCTGGTAATCGAACATGGTGGACTCGAAGCGCTCGATCAGCCGCTCCTGCTGTTCGGGCTCAACCACGTTGCGCTCGGGGGCCTTCTTCGGCCCCCTGTTGCGGTTCGCCACCTTGGGGTTGAGGTCGGCCTCGTTGCCGCCCTTGCTGTATTTGTTGACCCGGGCGATGCGCTCCAACTGCCTGCCCAGCAGGTCAATCTCCTTGAAATCGCCGCCGGTTTTCACCTCCTTGGCGATTAGCTGGCACATCCGCGCCTCGATGGCGAAGTCGACCCGGTCAATGGGTTTGATGTCATCCCAGCCGTCGCGGGATTTCCAGGTGCCGACCGTCCCCTCGGGGGTCGCCAGCAGCTCCGCAATGGCTCGGATCTTGTACCCCTGAAAGTACAGGTGCATGGCCTGCCTGCGGGGTTCGATATGGGGGAAGAGTAAGGGTGCTGTCATGGCGCCAGTCTACCCAGCCGCTACTGCTCCAAACGCCCCCGCGCCAATGTGCCAGCGCCGCACACACTGGCCGCCGATTGCACGATCCCGCCGCTCACCCAGACCATAACCGCGACATCACCACCCAATCACCAAAGGGATCCCAGCCCATGGCAAAGTCCAAATTTTTCCGTGTTGCCGTAGAAGGGGGCACAACCGATGGCCGCGCCATCACCCGCGAATGGCTTGAACAGATGGCCCAGCGCTACAACCAGTCCACCTACGGCGCCCGGGTCAATATGGAGCACATCCGGGGCATTGACCCCAACGGCCTGTTCAAGATGTACGGCGACATCACCGCCGCCAAGACCGAAGAGGTCACCATCGAAGGCGAGCAGCGCCTGGCCCTGTTCGTGCAGATTGACCCGACCCCGGAGCTGGTCGAGCTGAACAAGAAGCGCCAGAAGGTGTTCACCTCGGTCGAGATCCACCCCAACCTGAACGAAAAGGGCGCCTACCTGATGGGGCTGGCGATCACCGACTCCCCCGCCAGCCTGGGGACCGACATGCTCCAGTTCTGCGCAGGTGCAGGCGACAAGTCGCCGTTGGCCTCCCGCAAGCAGCACAAGGAGTGCCTGTTCACCGAAGCGCTGGAAACCGTCATCGAATTCGAAAGTGAACAGGAGAAAGGCCCCTCCCTGGCCGAGCGCATCACCGCGCTGTTCTCCAGCCACAAGAAGCAATCCACCGCCGATTTCAGCGATGTGCACCAGGCCGTCGAGACCGTCGCGAAAGAGGTCACCACCCTCGATGCCGACCTGCAGAAGAAGTTCACCGAGCAGGCCCAGACCCTCACCGAGCTGACCAACAAGCAGGACGCCACCGCCAAGGCGCTGGCCGACCTCACCGCCAAGCTGGAGGGCCAGGAAGCGTTCAACCAGCAACGCCCGCCCGCCACCGGTGGCGATAGCGCCTCCATTCAAACCGACTGCTAAGGACCATGCCCAATGCGTAACGAAACCCGCCAGAAGTTCAACGAGTTCACCAACCAGGTGGCCAAACTCAACGCTATCACCAGCGCCATGGTGCAGTTCAACGTGCAGCCCAGCGTCCAGCAGACCCTGGAAACCAAAATGCAGGAGTCGGTCGCCTTCCTCGGCATGATCAACGTCACCCCTGTCGATGAGATGAAAGGCCAAAAGGTCGGTATCGGCATCACCAGCACCATCGCCGGTCGCACCAACACCGACACCAAAGACCGCCAGCCCAACAGCCCGCACGGTCTCTACGACCAGAGCTACGAATGCGCCCAGACCAACTTCGACACCCAGATTGGCTACGGCCAGATCGACGCCTGGGCCAAGTTCCCCGACTTCCAGACCCGTGTCCGTGACGCCATCCTCACCCGTCAGGGGCTGGACCGCATCATGATTGGCTGGCATGGCACCAGCGCCGCCGCCGACACCGACCGCAACGCCAACCCCCTGCTGCAAGACGTCAACATCGGCTGGCTGCAACACATCCGCACCGACGCCCCGGCCCAGGTCATGAGCGAAGGAACCGAGGGCAGCGGCAAGATTTACGTCGATGCCACCGACGGCGATTACAAAAACATCGACGCCCTGGTATACGACGTTGTGAACGAGCTGATCAAACCCTGGTATCAGGACGATACCGACCTGGTGGTCATCTGTGGCCGCAAGATGCTCTCCGACAAATACTTCCCCATCATCAACGATGCGGGCGACAACCAGAACAAACTGGCTGGTCAGGTGCTGGTGAGCCAGAAGCAAATCGGTGGCCTCAAGGCTGTGCGCGTCCCCTTCTTCCCCGAAGACAAGCTGCTCATCACCAAGCTCAGCAACCTCTCCATCTACTGGCAGACCGGCGCCCGCCGTCGTCACATCGACGACGAGCCCAAGCGCAACCGCATCGTCAACTACGAAAGCACCAACGACGCCTACGTGGTCGAGGACTACGACTGCGCCGCCCTGGTCGAAAACATCGTCATCGGGCCGAATCCGGCCCCTGGCGAGTAAGGGGGTGACATGACTCCCGCCCGCCGCCACCGCGAAAGAGCACTGGCCGCCCTGCAAGGGGCGGCCAATCCCCAATTCGACCAGGCCCGCGCCAACGCCTACGAGCTGCAGCTGATGCAG
>NZ_JBFOCV010000051.1:0-14909 GCF_040907975.1 Aeromonas sp. s10
CTGCATCAGCTGCAGCTCGTAGGCGTTGGCGCGGGCCTGGTCGAATTGGGGATTGGCCGCCCCTTGCAGGGCGGCCAGTGCTCTTTCGCGGTGGCGGCGGGCGGGAGTCATGTCACCCCCTTACTCGCCAGGGGCCGGATTCGGCCCGATGACGATGTTTTCGACCAGGGCGGCGCAGTCGTAGTCCTCGACCACGTAGGCGTCGTTGGTGCTTTCGTAGTTGACGATGCGGTTGCGCTTGGGCTCGTCGTCGATGTGACGACGGCGGGCGCCGGTCTGCCAGTAGATGGAGAGGTTGCTGAGCTTGGTGATGAGCAGCTTGTCTTCGGGGAAGAAGGGGACGCGCACAGCCTTGAGGCCACCGATTTGCTTCTGGCTCACCAGCACCTGACCAGCCAGTTTGTTCTGGTTGTCGCCCGCATCGTTGATGATGGGGAAGTATTTGTCGGAGAGCATCTTGCGGCCACAGATGACCACCAGGTCGGTATCGTCCTGATACCAGGGTTTGATCAGCTCGTTCACAACGTCGTATACCAGGGCGTCGATGTTTTTGTAATCGCCGTCGGTGGCATCGACGTAAATCTTGCCGCTGCCCTCGGTTCCTTCGCTCATGACCTGGGCCGGGGCGTCGGTGCGGATGTGTTGCAGCCAGCCGATGTTGACGTCTTGCAGCAGGGGGTTGGCGTTGCGGTCGGTGTCGGCGGCGGCGCTGGTGCCATGCCAGCCAATCATGATGCGGTCCAGCCCCTGACGGGTGAGGATGGCGTCACGGACACGGGTCTGGAAGTCGGGGAACTTGGCCCAGGCGTCGATCTGGCCGTAGCCAATCTGGGTGTCGAAGTTGGTCTGGGCGCATTCGTAGCTCTGGTCGTAGAGACCGTGCGGGCTGTTGGGCTGGCGGTCTTTGGTGTCGGTGTTGGTGCGACCGGCGATGGTGCTGGTGATGCCGATACCGACCTTTTGGCCTTTCATCTCATCGACAGGGGTGACGTTGATCATGCCGAGGAAGGCGACCGACTCCTGCATTTTGGTTTCCAGGGTCTGCTGGACGCTGGGCTGCACGTTGAACTGCACCATGGCGCTGGTGATAGCGTTGAGTTTGGCCACCTGGTTGGTGAACTCGTTGAACTTCTGGCGGGTTTCGTTACGCATTGGGCATGGTCCTTAGCAGTCGGTTTGAATGGAGGCGCTATCGCCACCGGTGGCGGGCGGGCGTTGCTGGTTGAACGCTTCCTGGCCCTCCAGCTTGGCGGTGAGGTCGGCCAGCGCCTTGGCGGTGGCGTCCTGCTTGTTGGTCAGCTCGGTGAGGGTCTGGGCCTGCTCGGTGAACTTTTTCTGCAGGTCGGCATCGAGGCTGGTGACCTCTTTCGCGACGGTCTCGACGGCCTGGTGAACGTCGCTGAGATCAGCGGTGGATTGCTTCTTGTGGGTGGAGAACAGCGCGGTGACCCGTTCCAACAGACCAGGGCCCTTGTCGCCCTCTTCGGTGAATTCGACCTCGGTTTCGATGGCGCAGGTAAACAGGTTGGTCGATTTTTGCTTGCGCGCTGCCAGCGGACTCTTGTCACCAGCACCGGCGCAGAACTGGAGGTATTCGGTACCGAGGCTGGCGGGGGTGTTGGTCACTGCAAGACCTACCAGGTAGGCCTCGCCGGTACCGGCAAAGTCCAGATCCAGCTCGACGGAGGTGTAAACCTTCTGGCGGGCTTTGTTGAGTTTGATCAGGTCTTCGGTCGGGTCGATATCGGCGAACAGGGCCATTTTCTTTTCGCCGTCGATCTCGACCTCTTCGGCATAGACGGAGAGCACGTCGCCATAGGCTCGAAAATCGCTATCAGGGAACGGGCTGAGGTAGTGTTCGAGGTTGACGCGGGCGCCGTACTTTTCGCGGTTGTAGTTTTTGGCCGCCTGGGTGAGCCATTCCGGCGCGATGGTGCGGCCGTCGGTGGTTTGGCCTGCCACCGCGACGCGCTTGAATTTTGCTTTCTTCGCCATGAGCTGGGATCCCTTTGGTGATTGGGTGGTGATGTCGCGGTTATGGTCTGGGTGACAGGCGGGATCGTGCAATCGGCGGCCAGTGTGTACGGCGCTGGCACACTGGCGGGGTGGAGTTTGGATCGGTAGCGGCTGGGTAGACTGGCGCCATGACGACAGCCCACTTACTTTTCCCCCATATCGAACCCAGACGGCAGGCCATGCACCTGTTCTTCCAGGGCTATCCGCTCCGCGCCATTGCTGAATTGCTGCAGACGCCGGAGGGGACAGTCTCGACATGGAAGAAGCGCGACGGCTGGGATGACATCAAACCCATTGACCGGGTCGACTTCGCCATCGAGGCGCGGATGTGCCAGCTGATCGCCAAGGAGGTGAAAAGCGGCGGCGACTTCAAGGAGATTGACCTGCTGGGTAGGCAGTTGGAGCGGATCGCCCGGGTCAACAAGTACAGCAACGGAGGCAATGAGGCCGACCTCAACCCCAAGGTGGCGAACCGTAACAAGGGGCCGAAGAAGGCACCCGAGCGCAATGTGGTGGAGCCCGAACAGCAAGAGCGGCTGATCGAGCGCTTCGAGTCCACCATGTTTGGCTACCAGCGCACCTGGTACGAGGCTGGCAACCAGCACAGGATCCGCAACCTGCTCAAGTCTCGCCAGATTGGGGCGACCTACTTCTTTGCCTTCGAGGCCTTCATCGATGCCCTGGTCACCGGGCGCAACCAGATTTTCCTGTCGGCCAGCAAGGCGCAGGCTCATGTGTTCAAGCAGTACATCATCCAGTTTGCCAAGGAGGAGGGGGTGGAGCTCAAGGGCGACCCCATGGTGCTACCGAACGGAGCGCACCTCTACTTCCTCGGCACCAACGCCCGCACCGCCCAGAGCTACCACGGCAACATCTACATGGATGAGTACTTCTGGATCCATGGCTTCCTGGAGTTCCGCAAGGTGGCTTCCGGCATGGCGATGCACAAGAAGTGGCGCCAGACCTACATTTCCACCCCATCCAGCCTTTCCCATCCCGCCTATGCGTTCTGGTCCGGCGCCAACTTCAACCGCGGCAAGGCGAAGGCAGACCGGGTCGAGATTGACCTGAGCCACGCCAATCTTGCCAGCGGTAAGCTGTGCGCCGATGGTCAGTGGCGGCAGATTGTCACGGTCGAAGATGCGGTGCGCGGTGGCTGCGACCTGTTCGACCTGGATCAGCTGCGCAGCGAGTACTCCGATGATGAATACCTCAACTTGTTGATGTGCATCTTCATGGATGACACGTCCAGCGTGTTCCCGTTGGCGATGTTGCAACGGTGCATGGTCGATAGCTGGGAGGTATGGGAGGACTATAAGCATTTTGCCCTGCGACCAATGGGTAACCGGCCGGTGTGGATCGGCTATGACCCGGCCAAGGGTGGCCAGGGTGACAGCGCCGGTTGCGCCGTGCTGGCTCCGCCGGCTGTACCCGGCGGTAAGTTCCGGGTGCTCGAACGTCACCAGTGGAAAGGGATGGATTTTGCAGCCCAGGCAGAGGCAATCCGCCAGATGACTATTCGCTACAACGTTGCCTACATCGGAATCGATACCACCGGGATCGGGGAGGGTGTCTATCAGAATGTGAAGGTGTTCTATCCCGCTGTTACCGCAATCCAGTACAACCCGAGTGTGAAGATCCGCATGGTCATGAAGGCTATCGATGTGATGAACAAGGGGCGGCTGGAGTTTGACAGCGGTTGGAATGATTTGGCAGCCGCTTTTATGAGTATTCGCCGGGGGGTAACCGCCGGCAAGATGCCGACCTTTGAGTCGAGCCGTTCCGAAGAGGTCAGCCACGGTGATATTGCCTGGGCAACGATGCAGGCCCTGTTACACGAACCGCTGGCAGGTGCCACCGGTGCCAATACCAGCATGATGGAGATTTTCGCATGAGAAAGCGCCACCCGCAGCGCCATACCTCGCCGGTGACGGCGACCCAAGCCGCAACCAGCCAGACCATCGAGGCGTTTACCTTCGGTGAGCCGGTGCCCGTGCTCAGTCAGCGGGAGGTGTTCGACTACCTGGAAGCCATGCACAACGGGCGCTGGTATGAACCGCCGCTCTCGCTCAATGGCTTGTCGCGGGTCTACCGGGCCGGGGTACACCATGCCTCTGCCATTCAGGTTAAGCGCAATATCCTGCGCTCCTGCTTCATCCCGCATCCGAAACTGAGCCTGGCCGCCTTCACCGGGCTGGCGCTGGACTATCTGATCTTCGGCAACGGCTATCTGCAGGCGGTGCAGAACCGGCTCGGCGGGGTGCTGCGCTATGACCACCTGCGGGCCAAGTACACCCGGCGCGCCCTGGACTTGGACACCTATTGGTGGATTGCCCAGCCCGGCCAGGAGCAGGCGCTGCCGGCCGGGCGGGTTGGCCATGTGATGGAGAGCGACATCAACCAGGAGATCTACGGCATCCCCGACTATGTCGGCGGGCTCAATTCCACCCTGCTCAATGAGTCTGCCACCCTGTTTCGCCGCAAGTATTACGAGAACGGTTCCCACGCCGGGTTCATCATGCACATCACCGACGCGGTGCAGAACGAGGGCGACATTGCGGCCTTGCGTGAGGCGCTGCGCCAGAGCAAGGGGCCCGGCAACTTCCGCAACCTCTTGCTCTACACCCCGAACGGCAGCAAGGACGGGGTGAAGCTGATCCCGGTGGCCGAGGTGGCGGCCAAGGATGATTTTCTCTCCATCAAGAACGTCAGCCGCGACGACCAGTTGGCCACCCACCGGGTACCGCCCCAGCTGATGGGTGTGATGCCGAACAGCACCGGCGGGTTCGGCGATGTGACCAAGGCCGCCCAGGTGTTCGACATCAACGAGATCGACAGCATCAAGGCCAGCCTGCTGGCGCTCAATGACTGGGCAGGGGAGGAGGTGATCCGGTTCAACCCCTACAAGCTGGCCGCCGGCATCGAGCAGGCCAGCCAAGGCGACATGCTGCGCTGACCCGGCCTGTGCATCCCGACCACCCCGCCACCTGGCGGGGTTTTCTTTTGCCCCTCACATAGCCGCATCAGCGGCCCGCTGCTGCATCACCGATGCGGGCTACCCTTGCAGCCTCGCAGATCCTTTCACGCGCATCCTGAGCGGCTGGCGCAGCCTGCTGCCCCCTGCCAGCACCGCTGGCGCGCAATCGGGACCCCGCCTCGCCTGCCCGCTTTATGTGTGGAAAATCATGCAGGTGAAACACGTGGGGCGGGAAACGGCTCCCCGCGCCAGCGCTGGCCGCGCGGGTGATAACAGATCCTTTTAGCGATCCTTCACTTTCCGTCAATATCATTCATGTTAAGTGCGAATGTGACGACATTAATTATTATTTCTCAGGGTCTCGATATATTCTGAAAGTGCGGAAGTAATACGTTCATCTATCGGTGGGTTCCATTCTTTTCGTGGGGCTGAGGGGCTTTCATTTATGCGCTTTATTACCTGCTCGATACATTCAGCGAACATTAATATTATGTGGTCCTTGTATTCTATTTGATTTTTTTCCAGTGATACAGACAGTGATGGTGATGGTTTGTTCAGTGAGTGAATTGGAAAGATAAAGCCATTTATCGATGATATTGCTCGATCATATAGATTGCCGAAGTAAATTGCATCCTCCTTGCTTTCATTTATTTGATCTTCCATGTCATTAATTATTTTAATTTTTTGTTGCAATTCCTTTTTATGTTCATTTAATTGAGATATTGTTTTCTCTCTTTCATCTTCCCATTCTTTTATTTTACTTTTCACATATAAATCAGCATTTTCCTTGGTGGTCTCAGCCTCTTTTATTGCAATTTCCTTCATGCCGTCCAGGCTTATTGACAACCAATCTCGTTCAGCGTCTCGTTCCACTTCATATATTCTGTTTGTTACGCGCTTCTTATATAGGCTGCTAATAAATGGAATTACAGCAGTATAAAAAATAGTTAAGAGTAAAGGTATAATTAAGTCATAAACACAGTTCAATTGCCAGTTCTTAAGAATGTTTAACTTTTCTGATTTATCACTATAAATAAATATCAGAATTCCTCGTGAATTCATCACTGCTACGGAGATAAAAAAACTTCCAACTAATACATTTGTCATTCTTGAAACTATAGCGTCCTTAATGTTCTCTATCATTTCTATGAAACTCTATGTAATTTTGGGATGATATATTTTACATGCTAAATCAAGCTTGGTCAGTACTGACAGCACATGCTCTGCTACTCCATGAGTGATTGACGCACACTCTGGTGATGGTGGTATCGGAGCCAAACGCCGAACGGTGATCCTCTCTGTGCTGCTTGCTATACTGTGTTTTTATACAGTTTATCGAGATGCCCCGTATGTTTGCTCAACCCACTCCCGATGCCCCCTTGTTGGAGCTGCCCTTGTTCCTCTCCCCGGTGGCCTGCGGCTTTCCGTCGCCGGCGCAGGACTACACCGAGCAGACCATCGACCTCAATCAGTTGTGCGTGGCGCACCCGGCGGCCACCTACTTTGTGCGGGCGGCCGGTGACAGCATGGTCGACCACGGGATCCGTGATGGCGACCTGCTGGTCGTCGACCGCAGCCGCAAGGCCAGGCACGGTAGCGTGGTGGTCGCCGCGGTGGATGGCGAGTTCACGGTGAAGAAACTGCAGCTTGAGCCCACAGTCGCCTTGCTCCCTGGCAACCGGTCCTTTCGCCCCATCCATTTCAACGATGGGCAGGAGCTGGAAATCTTCGGGGTGGTGGCCTTTGTAGTGCACCAGGTGGATAGCCCATGAACAAGCGCTGCGCCGTTGCCCTGGTCGACGTGAACAACTTCTACGCCAGTTGCGAGCGGTTGTTTCGCCCAGACCTCAAGGGGCGGCCCATCGTGGTGCTCTCCAACAACGATGGCTGCGTGGTGGCCCGTTCGGCGGAGGCCAAGGCGCTCGGCATCAAGATGGGGATTCCCTATTTCCAGATCCGTCAATTCTTCGAGGCCATGGGCGGGGTCTGGTTCTCCAGCAACTACGCCCTCTATGGCGACATGTCGAACCGGGTGATGACCATTCTGGAGGGGATGGCCCCAGCGGTGGAGGTCTACAGCATCGACGAGGCCTTTATCGAGCTGAGCGAGTCCTGGGCGGGCGACCTGGTGGCCTATGGCCGCCAGATTCGCGAGCGGGTGCAGCAGTGGACGGGTCTGACCGTGGGGGTCGGCATCGGCCCCACCAAGACCCTCGCCAAGCTCGCCAACTACGCCGCCAAGAAGTGGCCCGCTACCGGTGGTGTGGTGGATCTGCGGGATGAAGGGCGGCGTGCTCGGTTGATGGCGATCACGCCGGTGGACGAGATATGGGGCATTGGCCGGCGGCTCACCGCCAAGCTGGAGGCCCAGGGCATCAAGACTGTGGCCGACCTGGTCGCTGCTGACCCCAAGGCGCTGCGGCGCCGCTATGGCGTGGTGGTCGAGCGCACGGTGCAGGAACTGCGGGGGATCCCCTGCGCCGAGCTGGAGCAAGAGGCCCAGGCCAAGCAGCAGATCATCTGCTCGCGCTCGTTTGGCGAGCGCATCACTCAGATAGGCCCCATGCACCAGGCTCTGGCGGGCTACATGGAGCGGGCCGCCGAGAAGCTGCGGGGGGAGGGTATGTGCTGCCGGCACGTGACCCTGTTCATTCGCACCAGCCCGTTCAATGACCGGGAGCCCTATTACGGCAACCAGGTGAGCGCCAAGCTGGCCATGCCCACTCATGACACACGGGCGCTGCTGGCCTTGATCCCGGAACTCCTACCCCGCATCTGGCGCGACGAGCAGCGATACCAGAAAGGGGGCGTCATGCTGGCCGACTTCACCCCCGCCAACATGCAGCAGGGCGACCTGTTCGCCGCACAGCAGCCATCCCCGCGCAGCGATGCGCTGATGCAGGTCATCGACAAGATCAATCAGGGGCGGTTGGGGAAGGTCTACTTTGCTGCCCGCGGCCGTGACACCCGGGAGTGGATGATGAAGCGGGAGCAGTTAAGCCCCCGCTATACCACCGCGCTCGGCGAGCTGCCGGTGGTGAAGGCATAGCCAGCATCACTCAGTGGATGGTGTATGACTTGCGCTGGGTGTCCAGAGCCTTCATGGCCAGCACCACCAGGTGGCGTATGCTTGACTCGACTCGTCCAAGCGGCATAGGGCGATGATCGTCAGTGATTTTACCGGCGATAAAATACAGGTCTTCCAAAATAGCTTCGATGGATGGCTCTTGCATGCATGTACTCCCAACAGAGGTGTGTTAATAATCGCTGACCACTGGATAGTGACCATCGAAAGAATTTTCACGCAGATAAAACGATGCCACCCTCAGCGAAGGGAGCGCGGTTTCTTGTTTGCTTGGGCCGAATCTTATGCGCCAGAAATATTATTGGTCAATGGTCTCAGTGAAATAAAATATTAAATAATCCCTTGGGTCATCTAAACATCGTCGTCATAGGCAAACCACAGTCTCCTAGTCGTGAACATCCTAACAAGTCAGTGAAACCAAGCTTCTCGTGTACGTTCGTCCCAGATGAGAGGGGGGAGGAGGCTTGGATTATAACAACCCATCCAATGGCGTGGGGGGTAATGTTTAAATGGTGGCATGTAAGCAATTGCCCATTGCTGAAAGGATGCTTTTTTAATATTCAATAAATTCCCTCTATATATTCAAAGTATATCCAAAGTATATCCAAAGTATATCCATCATATATCCCTAGGGTATTTTTGTACCTATCATGTACCTCCTGTGTACATAATAGGTACACAACATCGAATATATTAAAAAGCCCCCTGCATGAGGGGGCATTTAAACTGATTGGCAGATGGTGTTATGGTCTGGTCCGGTACTTTGCCAAGGCCTTGGTGAAGACCTCAAGCTGATGGCCGGTGAAGGCTGAACTGTCCAGCTCTGCCGTGGCCAGCTTGCCGTTGCGTTCCTTCCACACCGCATAGGCAGCCGCTTTGTCGACCTCGATCAGGGCCTTTTCCTCCCGGGGGAGGTCACATAGGTTAAAACTCACTTGGCACCTCTCTTCGTTGGCCAGTTATGGTAATCGTTGAAACGTGTCCGGTCACGATTTTGGTTTTAAGGGGTGCCCACCAAGGATTTTAAGACCGGTCACATTGGTGCCTTTCTTAAAACCCGTTGGCTACAGTGCAAGGGTTTTATCTCCCGCAGTCTTCCAGCATGCGCTTTCCCCTTTAAACGCCCCATTGCACCCGACAGGTAAAGGGTGGTTGCAATGCTTACATACCTGCATTTTCAGATTGTCCGCCTGCGACACCCACCTTTCCCAGTCCCGCCGGATCAGGGTACTGATGTACTCGTCGGCAGAATAAGGCTGACCGCTGCCAGCCCGAACAATGCGTAGGTGGTTGAGTTGTTGGCGCTCCCGTTCTGACATCCTAACCTCAACGCGAGTGATGCCTAGGGCTGACTGTCTCGCACGCTGGGCCTGCTTTCGCTCCCTCGCCTCCTTTGGTTTGCTCATACATCCCTCCTTCTGGCAAACGCCCCCTGTCTCGCCCGGGTGGCCTTCCATACTTGCTTGGGAGCTGGGCCGACAGGCAGCACCCGCTTTGCCTTCTTGGGTGGGGTGATGGTGTCCAGCTCGCCCTGGTAGAACTGGAACCAGGCATCCCTAAACCGGATGACCCGCTCTATGCGGTCGAGCAGCAGATCGCAGAGATGGCGGTCGGCTGCCGGCAGGCTGTCGAGCGTGCTGGTGATAGCGGCACGACCCGCCGATCCCGGCGGGTGTTGCTGGAGGATGGGCCACAGCCGCTGACAGAGCGGCAGCAGGCGCTCGACGTCGGCGCGTTTGATGGTGTCACTCATGCGGTTACCCTTGTGCCTCGTTCTGGTCTTCAATGAAGGCAAGCCCCAACTGCCGCAGCTTCTGTTCTCCCAGGCACTCGAGTCTCAACCAGTCAGCCAAGAAGATGACTTTCTGCTGAGGGAAGAGCTGTTTCATCGTACCCCCCATACCTTTCAATGTGGCCTCCCCGGCTTTCATCAGATCTTCATTCACGGTGGCAAGGACATAGTCCCCAGGAGCCGCCGCCAGCTTTTGCAGGTTCAAGGTATTCATGGCCTCGGCGAGCTGCAGACGCTTGATGATGTCTGCCACCACGGCGGGGTTTGCTGCGGCGATATACTCTGCATCTCGTTGTTTTGCCCCATCAAACAGGATGTTGCCCGGCTTCCCTACCTGAACCCCGAAATACGTTTCGGGTTCAATCATAGGGAACCCCTGGCAGCGCCACGGCCCAGGCGTAGCTTTCTCTGCCAGCGTCAGCAGCTCATTCAGATCAATGTTCATCCCCTTCTCCTCATTCCACGCCCAGGCGCGCCCGCGCCTTGGTAATCTCCGCCTGATGGCGGTCGTTGTCGGCTTGCATGCTCGCGACGCGGGCCTGCTCCTGTTCGGTGGGCTGGTAACTGGCCCGGTCCTCTTCGTCATCCAGCAGGCGGGTGAAGATGGCGATCGCCTCTTCGGCCTGCGCCAGCGGCAGGGCGGCCAGCCATTCGGTGACGCTGCCGCCTGAGTGCATCAGCTCGTGGGCCTGCTGTTTCAGCGTATCGCTGCTGGCTGCCCGCTTGCTGGCCTGCTCGGCCTCGGCCTCGGCGGTCAGCTGGTCGGCCACGGCATCGCCGGCACCCGGCCAGTTGCGGCTCACAATCAGCCGATCGCCGACCAGTCGCACATATTGGCCGTCGGCGTGGATGATGCTGCCGTGCAGCAGCAGGGCGGCGTTGCTTTCATCAAGACCCATTCGGCCCAGCTCTTTAGCCAGAGCGGATCCTTTCACCCCCGATTTGGATCCTTTCGTACAGTTATTGACAGAACTCCGAGGGGGGCGGCTGCCGCCGCCTGAGGGCAACTCGCTGCGCTCGCTCACTGCAGGCTCGCGCTGCTCGCCCAAACCCGACCCGTTGACCCCCTTGCGCACTATCTGCCAACCCTCGGTGCGGGTGATGGCGGTGGTCTGGCCGATGTCGGTAATCACCCCCATCAGGCGCAGCACATCCTCGCCATACTTGTTGGCGGCTTCATCGAGGCGCTTGGAGAGGCGGATCAGGTGCTCTTTGCGGGGCAGGTCAATGCCGCCCATGGCGTCGATAAAGTCGCCCCAGCGGTTGTTGTCGGCTGCGGTGCGGGCGGCTTCCAAAATGCAATCCCACTCGATCACCTCGTCACCCAGTCGGCGCAGCTCGCGCCACACGCTCACAGCAGGGCCGCCAATCTGCTGAAACTGGCGGATACGCCAGCAGCTCGCCCAGGCCGCCACCGCGATGGTGGTGTGGTCGACCGGTGCCTCTGCCTCGTAGTCCATCCCGACCTTGTGGCCGTCGATGTTCTTGGCGATGTATTTGGCGATATACCCGGTGGCGCTGCCCTTGGTCGGGTCGATCTCCTTCCAGTTCACCCGTGGGTTGATGGCCTTGACCACCGCCGGGCTGTTCACATCGAGCAGCCACTTGATGCGCGGCATCTTGTTGCGGATTTTCATCTCGGCCAGCGCATCGAGCTGGTCGCCGTTGGGCATCTTGAGCTCGGCCCGTTCGGCGGCGGTGAAGTGGTAGGCGAGCAGGGTCAGAAAGTCGCGTTGGTGCTCGGGGTTGATAAACAGCAGGCAATGCCAGTGTGGGGTTCCGTCGTGGTGCGGCTCCACCACCCGAAAACCGAAGGCCATGATCCCCTCGCGGGCCAAGGCGGCCCGAAAGCGGGCCCACTGTTTGCACAGCAGGCGGTTGGTCTCGGTCGGGCAGGCGCCGTTGAACTTCTCGTTCTGGTAGGTCTTCGCCTTGTCTTTGCTGCCCTGGCGCCAGGCGTGATAGCTGGAGGGGGCAGTCAGGGTCAGGAACAGACCCAACTTGCCCTGATCCTGCGCCATGTCCTCAAAGCCGCGCATGCGCACCATCAGCTCATGACGGCGGATCTCGGGGTTGGCGACCGAGCCCATCACCGCATCAACCAGGTCAATCTCTTGCCCCAGCTCCTCATTGACGGCGCTCATGCCTGCCATCCAGGCTTGCTGGGCTGCTTTACGCTGGGTGAACTCACGCACTGCGTGCGCACTGGCGTAGGGGCTGACCCCCTTGCGCACCTGGCCGGTGAGGATGGCAATCAGCTCGCAGTAGATGGCCCAGGCGCGGTTGATCTTGCGCAGCCACCACGACTCGTCGAGCAGGCGCACCAGCAGGCTGGCGGCGGCCCCTTCGAACTTGTCCACCTCGTCGGCCAGGTCGTCCCGCTCTTCTTGGCTCAGGGGGCGACCCAACAGGCGCTCCACCTTGGTGCGTGGGTGAACCGGCAGGGTGGGGCAGAAGTGCCACGCCTTGGCCTGGGCCCCGATATCGGCCAGCAGCTCCGTGGCGGTGCGCTCATGGCCCGCCGCCGCCAGCAGTTGCTGGCAGCGACGGGCCCACTCGGCGGCAACCAGCTCGCGGCGCACATCGTTGCGCAGGTCGATCACCGGTACCGGGAACCGGCTCTGTGCGGCGGCGCAGGTATCGACCATGCGGCGCAGCCAGATGTTGGCGGTCTTGGAGTTGGCCGGGTAGCGGCGCAGGAAGGTCGCGGCCAGCGGCTTGGCAACGTGCCACTCGATGCGGGCAAGTTGCTCGGCCGCCCCGGCCATATTGATGGCGTGGTGCCCGACCAGGTAGTGCTGTGGGAGCTGGATGCCGTGCAGGTTGGTGATGGAGTCGATCATGCGACATCCCCTTGTCGGGTGTCAGTACCGCTACGATCAACAACTGGGTTGTCGCAAAGTCCATAAGCGCTGGAGCAACCAACGTCAGGAGCAAGGCGGGCGAACATATCAAACGTCTTTCCACCCCTGCCAGTCATCGACCAGTCAACCACTCGATTGATGTTCAGCAGATCCTGAGCCTCTTCATGCGTCATCATCTCGACTGACTGACTGCCACCCGCGACACGCGGGCCATAGAAGCTGGATGCCCCGCGCTTGCTGGCCATGCTCACCAGTCGTTCCCACTCTGCGACGCGCTCGATCTCTTCCGGCCAGCGGTTAGCAATTTCACGCAGCTCGTCTTTCCGGCACATGATGCAAGGCATGCAGCCAACACGGCTCAAGCCCTGCTCATAGAGGGGGTTCCATTTCACACCATGCTTGCGGTGAAACTCGAAAACATCCTGCGCAGTCCAGGTAAGGATCGGGCGGTAGTTGATCAGGCCATCACGCACCTCATCTTTCTCAGGCAGTTTTGAGCGCGATGTTGACTCATCTGCGCGCACACCTTGCCAGCTCCATACCTCATCTGTTTCATGGTCTTCCAGCAGAGGGAATAGCACTTGCTGTTGCATTGGGTTGCGCTTCAGTTCTTCGGTGCAGAACCGAGCCATGGCGCTGGGGAAGCGCCCTTTGAGTAGGCAAAGGTCAAGGAATGGTATCCCTGTTGGGGTCAGGACTTCACTGGCTCGTTTGATGAACTCCGCTGGCACTCCTTCAGAGCGCCACTTCGTCATCACAGTGACCAGTTTCCTCCCGAGCTGAATAGAAAAATCCGGCTTGATCCTTCGAATGGCAATGCCTAGCCGTATCTCTAAATAGTTCAGGTAGGCATAGACTTCTGGGTGCTCATGACCGGTATCGCAGAAAACTGCTTGCAGGTTCTCGACGTTCCGCTCGATTGCCAGCAGAAGAGTGGCAGTGGAGTCTTTGCCGCCGGAAACAGAAATAATGTTGTGGTTCATTTACACACCCCGCACTTGCCGTTCACATACTCGTTGGGTTGCAGGTAGCGGCCGCAGGTGGAGCAGGTCGGTACCATGTCCAGGGTGGCGAGCCGATCAGACCAGCAGGTGGCCTCGCAGAAAAACAGGCTGGTGAGCCGGTTACCGCCCAGGATGACCGGGCGCACATGGCTGAACTCGCCGCAGCAACTGCAGCGCATCGAGGGGCGGGCGTTGGCCGGGACGGTCTTCAGCACGGTTTCACTGGCGGCGCGGGCCAGTGGCCAGCAGGTTTCGACACAGTAGGGGTAAGAGCGGCGACCGTGTCGGCCCGCTACCGGTAGACAAACCGCCATCTGGCGGCACTTGGTGCATGGCTCAAGCGTCACGATATGGCTGTTTGCAGGGCGCACGACGCCCAAAGCCGGGGCAAGCCCGGCTGGTTTCTGGTGAGTCATTAGATGGCGCCTCCGGTGTAGAGAGACTGGATATTGCTCGATGCCTGACGGGCAGCCTGACGAGCTTGGCGGCACAAGGTCAGATGGGTTCTGGCCGGCGTGCGCTGGCCATGGGGACCATCTGCGCGCAGCTCGACTAGGTCAAGCTGCAGGCCGTGCAGGCGCGCCTCGGCGTTCAGCATTTTGTCGACCCACTGGTCGATCTGCTGTTGGTGGCTCATTTGATGGTCTCCCCCAGTCCATGGAGTGGCTCGCACTCGGCCCACCACTCGGCGATCTCTGTGGCCAGCGCGACTTCACCGCCACCCAGCGCCAGCCAATAAACTGCGCGGATGGCGCCAAGTGCCAGCAGCTCCTGGGCGATGTTGCGGTTTCGGCGGGCATCACTGCCCGAGGTGTTGAACTCCTCCTGCGCTGCTTCCCAGTGCTTGGTCAGTGGGCTGACCGGTGCTGGCGGCTGCATATGGGCGGGTCCAGATTCGGCGCCACCCAGCTCGTCGACCGGCGGCTCCAGTTCGAACAGGTCATCATGCATGTCGGCCCCCTTTGGTGTTCAGATTCAGCCAGAGCGAGCGCCAGGCATGTGCATTGGCGGCATGGTGCTGTGCCGCGATGTCGTCGGAGCGAGTCATATTGCGGCGCCGTGCCAGTCTGGCCAGATGCCAATGGCACTCCTTCACATTGCGTAGTGCGTTCGAAATCGCTACATTGCGCATATCAGTTACCTCAGTTGCTGATGGAAACCCCGCTGGTGC